>JALYJY010000054.1:0-6529 GCA_030775045.1 Pseudomonadota bacterium
GTAATAGGTTTTCTGCCATTTTTCCTTTTGCGCGTCTGATCCCGGTTTCTGAAGGTCCGCGTTGAACTGGTTCCGGGCCTCCAGCCAGGTTGTGTAGTCCGCTTTCAGGGCCGGATCTTCTTTCATCGGGCGGAAGACAGGATCCAGGTTTTCCGCAAGGCCGCGGGGCAGGGGGAAGATCTGGCAGAACGGTTCCCCCTTGCGGAATGACACGGGATGGTTCGCCCGCGTGAACAGCCAGTTCATGGTAAAGGTATAGGGAGCCCAGTCGGTTTCCACGATGCCGGAGAGGGCGTGGATGCCGTCTTTCGGCTGGTTGATCGGGCCGGTCACGAACAGGTTGACGCCAGGCGGCGTGCGGAACAGGCCATTGACGTGGAAGGTCAGGACGCCCGAGCCGAAATGGCTCAGGGGCATGAAGGCCGGCCTCGGATCGTCGGCCATGATCTGGATGGCATCCAGCCGGTCCGAGCCGTCCCATATGGCTGTAAAACTGGTGCCGCACAGGATCTGCCAGCCGTTCATGTTGGCGATATTCAGGGGCAGGCAGCGATAGGCAAAGCCCTGGGGCGTGGCATCCATCCAGGGACGGTTCACCGGCGCGGGCTCGATTTCGAACTTTTCGGTGGTCAGGGGATAGCAGATGAGTTCCATGAGGGGCCTGTTTTGAAGACGTGGAGGAGAGGCTACCAGGGCGTGTCGTCAATTGACGCAGAATGAGCCATCTGACTTCGGTTTTCTCCGCTTCCGGTGCTCATGTACTTTCATGTACACTGCGCTCCGGTTCTCGAAAACTCTTGTCATCTGGCTCATTCTGCGTCAATTGACGACACGCCCTACTTATTACCACAGCTTCTCCGGCCTTTGAACGGACTGTCATGCGCCATCTTCTTTCCCTGTGCTCCGTCCTTGTCCTGTGCTTCCGGATGCCAGAGCTTGCATCGCCCTGGAAGGTGGCACCCGCTCCGGCCCGGTCTGTCTTCAGGGCCCTGGATGTGTGCCTGGACAGGAAGGCGTCTGCTTCTTCTGTGAAACGCAAGAAAGCGAGGAAAACATGACCGACTCCCTGCAGTGGCATGGAACAACCATCCTGTGTGTCCGCCGCAAGGGCGAGGTGGTGATCGCCGGCGACGGCCAGGTGTCCCTGGGCCAGACAGTGATGAAATCCAATGCCCGCAAAGTGCGCCGGGTCGGCAATGGCGACGTGATCGGTGGCTTTGCCGGGGCCACGGCCGATGCCTTTGCCCTGTTCGAGCGGCTGGAGGCCAAACTGGAAAAACACCCGGGCCAGCTGTCCCGCGCCTGTGTCGAGCTGGCCAAGGACTGGCGCACGGACCGCTATCTGCGCCGGCTGGAAGCCGTTATGGCGGTGGCGGACAAAACCGTCAGCCTGGTTATTACGGGAACTGGCGATGTGCTGGAACCGGAGGATGGCCTGATCGGCATCGGGTCCGGTGGCATGTACGCGCTGGCAGCGGCCCGGGCCCTGATGACCGTGGATACCCTGGATGCGGAAACAGTGGCCCGGCGCGCCATGGCCATCGCAGCCGGCATCTGTGTCTATACCAACAGCAACATCACGCTGGAAAAGCTTGAGGCTGCCTGACGCTATAGGAAACGGCGTGCTCGATAATATTTATCCATGAAGGATGGATGTCTTTTATTGCGCCAGCGGTTCCGGACAGGGCTTCCAGCATTTCATGGTGTTCAGGACAGTCCTCTGCGCAGATCCGGCTGACAAGTCCGGGCAGATAGTTGTCTATCAGGTCATGGAGCTCCGAAAACCGGGAAAACAGCAGGACGGTATTGACCTGGTTGGCGAGAGGAATAGGCTCGACCAGATATGGCAGAGGTTCCCCTGTTTCCTCTCCGAAAAGGAAGGGAAGGCCGTGGGTCAGCTCTTCCTTGACGGCGTTTTTCAGCTCCTGCGTCATGTTTACGGGAAACAGGCCGTCATCTTCCGGAATTTTCCACTTCCGGTGATGGTTTGCTGCCGGCATCAGGCTCATCAAACAGGAACATGAAAGTCTTGTCCATGTCTTCCAGGTCACAGAGGGAGGACATGGCCAATGCTCCTTTGCGGGCCCCGATCACCAGAAGCTGCAGGTTCCTTCCTGGATCTTCCGCTTCGAACTGCCATGGAGCAGCAGCAAATTCATAGTCTTTCTGCCTGAGCATGGAGACACGGATTACAAGATCAATAAGCTTTTCCAGTGAGTCATCAGCAATATATTCAGCGCCGACGTCAAAAGTCCCATCTGCAAGGCTGTCCAGAAGATCCTGGCTTCCATCAAAATATGCATGAAGCAGGGCCATGGGGCCCCATTCTCCGTCACGGACATGATTTCCCGCCATGGCGCGGGCAACGGTTCTCAGCATGGTGTGCAGAAGGGATTTCTGGCCTGTGCCCTTTTCCCAGAGGCGGAGAACAGTTTCCGGCCGTTTGGCAGGCGGCAGGCGCCAGATGCCTTTTGCAACGCCCTGGCGGATTACCGGGCCGTGCTCTTTTCCACAAAGGTTTACAAGTGCATTGACTGTATCAGGGTCATTGCGCTCGATGGCTGTGGCAATTCCACGTCCCAGAAGGGTGTAATTGATATTGCCGCTTCCTTTCCGTGTCAGGGTAACGACAGCATCATAGGCCTGATCGTCCAGGGTTTTGCTGCGATCTGTTCCGCACCGGATATCAGAGAAAATTTTCTGGAATGTGTCTTTTGCCATAGCCTTTATCCGAAAAATACCGGTTCCGGATCCAGCTATAGCCCTTTTTATGAAACTGATTATACCCTGAAACTGTTTTCCTTTTCATGCCGGCGGGGCCTGCTATAACGGGAGAGAGACCAACGGGCAGGAGCATGCAGCAGTGAGCGAGTTCAGGATCGGTCTGGCCCTGGGAAGCGGCGGGGCGCGGGGCTGGGCCCATATCGGCGTCCTGCGGGCCCTGTCGCAGAGCGGCATCGAGCCAGATGTCATCTGTGGCACATCCATGGGCGCCCTGGTGGGGGCCGCATACCTGACGGACCAGCTGGACGGCCTTCAGCACTGGAGCCGTTCCCTGGGCGTGATGGGCGTCCTGCGCATGATGGATCCCACCCTGTCCGGTGGCGGGTTCGTGGCGGTCAACAAGGCTTTTGAACAGTTCCGCAACTCCCGCACCCAGATCAATATCGAGGACCTGCCGAAATCCTTTGCCGTGGCGGCCACGGATATCTCCAACGGACATGAGGTCTGGCTGCGCGACGGCCCGCTGCTGCAGGCGGTCCAGGCGTCCTCCGCCATTCCCGGTCTTTTTCCTGCGGTCCGGGTCAATGACCAGTGGCTTGTGGATGGTGCGCTGGTCAACCCTGTTCCTGTATCCCTGTGCCGGGCGCTGGGGGCAACGGTGGTGATTGCCGTGAACCTGAACAGTGGCGTGCCCGCCGTGCCGCGCCTGAAGATGAAAAGAATGGACGAGCCTCCCCGGGACCTGATCAGCCGCTTGGGGCAGAAGCTTGGCGGCCGGCTGGGCTTCCTGGCCGGGCTGTTCGGAAGCCGCAAGACCACTGTTCCCAGCCTTCTGGAAATCATGTCAGCATCCCTGGACGTGATGCAGGACAGGATTACCCGGTCCCGGCTGGCCGGCGATCCGCCCGATGTGATGATTTCCCCGCGGGTCAGCCATATTGGCGTCCTGGATTTCGACAGGGCGGAGGAGCTGATCACCATCGGCGAGGAAAGCACCCTGGCCATGCGTCCGGCCATCGAGCTGGCAATCAGGCGATAGTGTCGGCCAGACCGGCCACATCCTCAAAAATCCAGTCAGCACCCAAAGCTGTCAAGGTACGCGCGTGGGCGGTGCGGTCGGGAATGTGCGAGCCGCCGGTGAAGCCATAAACCGTCATACCGGCAGCCTTTCCGGCGCGCACGCCGTTCTCGCTGTCCTCGATCACCAGGCAATGCTGCGGCTCTACGCCCAGCTGCGCGGCGGCATGGAGGAAAATATCCGGCGCGGGTTTGCCGTTTTTCACAAGCGATGCCGGATAGATATGGGGCATGAATCGGTCGAACAGGTTCGTGATTTTTAATGTCAGCTCCAACCGGTCCCACGCGCTGCCCGATGCAATGGCCATGGGCAGACGGATCTTGTCCAGAAGATCATGGATCCCCGCAATGGGCTTCAGGTGCTGGCGGAAAAGATGATCGCGCTCGGCCCTCTTTTTCCCTTGGTCAATCCTGGGATGGATATCAAAACCGGCCGCCCGCTGTATGGTTTCATATGTGTGTTTGTCCGACTGGCCGGCAAACCGCCGGATGAAATCTTCTGTCGTGATCGGATACCCCGCATCGGTCAGCACCCGCGCCGCATGCCCGCAGGCGATATGCTCGCTGTCGATCAGAACGCCGTCACAGTCCCAGAGTATGGCGCGGAAGGTCATTTTTTAACTTTTGTGCGGGGAGATTTCTCGATTCGGAAAAAAAGGAAAACATTTTTATTTTCAGAACAAGACTGCTAAATTTTTTGTGTTCATGTCAATTTTATTCAGGCGTAAATCATGTCTTCGCATAATCAGGTTTATAGTAAAGTGACGCCAGACGATCCAGCGTGGAAATATCCAGAGCCAAAAACATCTGTTAAAGAAGGATTTTTACGGGTTTCAGAAAACCCCGGACACGAGATTTTCTGGGCCCAGTATGGAAATCCGAACGGAGAGCCCGTCATTTTTCTTCATGGCGGTCCCGGGGGAGGTTGCAACTTCAGTCAGAATCCGCGATTTTTTGATCCCAACCGCTATAACATTATTCTGTTTGACCAGCGTGGCTGTGGTAAAAGCAGGCCGAATGTGGCGGACAATCGCATCGGCGGTCTGTCTGATAACGATACACTCCATCTGATTGCAGATATCAACGCCTTGCGAGATACCTTAGGCATTCAGGGCAGGATGCATGTTTTTGGCGGCAGCTGGGGCAGCACCCTGGCGCTGGCCTATGCTATCGAACATCCGCAGAACGTGCAGTCCCTGGTCCTTCGTGGCATTTTTCTGGTTCGAAAGGAAGATCTGGATTATTTTTATCAGGGCAACGCGGCCAATTATCATCTTGATCCGCTGGACATTCAGCTGTCCGGGACCTATCAATTCTTCCCTGATGAATGGAGAGAATTTGTCGAAGTCATTCCCGTTGAAAAACGCGGTGATATGATTGCGGCCTATGCGGAAATTTTCAATGCTGCTCCATCAAATGATGAACAAAAAAAATATCAGGATCGAGCCTTGGTCACCTGGACACGGTGGGAAGGCATCACCAACAATCTGTCTCAGGATCCAAAAAGTCTGGGTAAATTTGACGATCCTGAATTTGCCCGAACTTTTGCCCCCATCGAAAACCAGTATTTCATGAACGGGTGCTTTTTAGGGGGGCGTCGTGGTGATATGTGGCGCTATAACAATTTCCTTGTTGAGAATGTTTCGCGGATCATTGCTGAAAACCTGAACATGCCCATCCGCATTATCCAGGGCAGATATGATATGGTCTGTCCTCGTTTCGGTGCGGACAAATTAAAACTTGTCCTGGAAGCCGCCGGAGCAAGAAATCTTGAATTAATCGTGAAAGAAGCCGGACACAGCGGGATGGAGCGCGAGCTTGTGATCGCCCAGACAGAGGCCATGGACGCTCTGCCAGTCATGAGAGACCAGGAGATCCTGTGCCTGTAGCGGCCCCTGCAGGCGAAGACCAGCCCTGGCCATTATAGCTTCTTTCCTTTTTTCTTCGGCCTCTCCCCCCGTTTCTGCGCCTGCGCTGCCGTGCCGGGATCGAGGCCAAGGTCCATGTTTTCCAGACGGCGGAGTTCGTCGCGCAGGCGGGCGGCTTCCTCGAACTCCAGGTCGGCGGCGGCGGCTTTCATGCGCTTTTCTATATCCGTCATGACGGCTTTCAGATTGTGGCCCACGGTGGCCACATCCACCTCGGGGTGCACGTCGGCATGATCGGCGCGCTCGTACACACTGCCCAGAATGTCCACGATGTTCTTTTTAATGCTCTCAGGCGTGATTCCGTTCGCGGCATTGTAGGCCTGCTGTTTCTCGCGCCGGCGATTGGTCTCATCGATAGCGTACTGCATGCTCTGGGTGATTTTATCGGCATAGAGAACCGCCTTGCCCTCCACGTTTCGCGCCGCGCGGCCGATGGTCTGCACCAGCGATGTGCGGCTGCGCAAAAAGCCTTCCTTGTCCGCGTCCAGAATGGCCACCAGGCCGCATTCGGGAATGTCCAGGCCCTCGCGCAGCAGGTTGATTCCTACCAGCACGTCGAACGCGCCCAAGCGCAGGTCCCGCAGAATCTCGATGCGTTCCAGCGTGTCCACATCGCTGTGCAGATAGCGCACTTTTACGCCGGCCTCGCTCATATATTCGGTCAGGGCCTCGGCCATTTTCTTGGTCAGGGTCGTCACCAGCACGCGCAGGCCTTTCTGGAGGCACTTCCTGCATTCGGCCAGCAGGTCATCCACCTGGTGTTCCGTGGGGCGGATCTCCACGATGGGATCGATGAGGCC
>JALYJY010000054.1:6539-12110 GCA_030775045.1 Pseudomonadota bacterium
AGGCCCGTGGGCCGCACCACCTGCTCGGTGAAAACGCCGCCGGTGCGCCCCAGCTCCCACGGGCCCGGGGTCGCGCTGACGAAGATGGTCTGGGGGCGCATGGCTTCCCATTCCTCAAACTTCAGCGGCCGGTTGTCCTGGCAGGACGGCAGGCGGAAACCATAGTCGGACAGTGTGGATTTGCGTGACCGGTCGCCTTTGTACATGGCGCCGATCTGCGGCACCATCACGTGGCTTTCGTCCACGATGAGCAGTGAGTCTTTGGGCAGATACTCGAACAGCGTGGGCGGCGGCTCGCCCGGCTTGCGGCCGGTGAGAAAGCGCGAATAGTTCTCGATCCCTGCGCAGGCCCCTGTGGCCACCATCATCTCCAGATCAAAGCGGGTCCGCTCTTCCAGTCTTTGGGCTTCCAATAATTTCCCGGCCGCGTGGAACTCTTCCAGGCGCTGTTTCAGCTCGACCTTGATGTGCTCTACCGCCTGCATCAAAGTCGGTTTAGGCGTGACGTAGTGGCTGTTGGGATAGACGCGCACACTCTCCAGCGCGGCGATTTTTTCGCCCGTCAGCGGGTCGACCTCGTGAATGCTTTCCACGTCGTCGCCGAAGAGGCTGAGGCGCCAGGCGCGGTCCTCGAAGTGGGCCGGGAAAATCTCCAGCGTGTCGCCGCGCACGCGGAACGTGCCGCGGGAAAAGTCCACGTCGTTGCGCTTGTACTGCAGTTCGGTCAGACGGGCGAGGAGCTGCTGCTGTGCTATTTTCTGGCCGGCCTTGATGTCCAGGATCATCGTCGAATACAGCTCGGGCGAGCCAATACCGTAAATGCACGACACGGAAGCTACCAGGATCACATCGTCCCGCTCGAACAGCGAACGGGTGGCCGCGTGGCGCATGCGGTCGATCTGCTCGTTGATGCTGGAGTCTTTTTCGATGAAGGTATCCGTGCGCGGCACGTACGCTTCGGGTTGATAGTAATCGTAGTAGGACACAAAGTATTCAACGGCGTTATTGGGGAAAAACGTCTTCATCTCGCCGTACAGCTGGGCCGCCAGAGTTTTGTTGTGGGCCAGCACCAGCGTGGGCCGCTGCACCTGCTGGATCACGTGCGCCATGGTGAAGGTTTTACCCGAGCCGGTGACGCCCAGCAGCACCTGGTCACGCTCGTTGTTTTTCAGTCCTTCAGTTAATGCAGCAATCGCCTGCGGCTGATCGCCTGCGGGCCGGAAATCCGAGACGACTTCCAGTTTTTTTCCCTGCCCTGTCCTTTCCCGCCGCGCGGGAAGGTGGTCGTAAACGTCATGTATGCTGCCCATGGAGAAAATATAGCACAGGGAGGGCAGGGGGCGCATCTATGGCAGGCGGGACAAACAAAGATTGCAGGAAAATGATTTTGAAACTATACAATGATCCGCTTTTTTAATGTGTTCAGGAGAATTCTGTGATTGTATGGTATCGTCAGGCCTTGCAAAATGTCCTTTTTCCTTTGACCCTTATCCTGTCGGCCTGTGCTTCTGTGCCAGACAAACCTGTCCGTGCGGATGATGTGACGGATGTGGGAGAAAGGCCGGACACCGAACAGCCGGATATGAATGCCGGGGAAGCAGCCCTGGAAAATCTTTCTCCGGAACCGCAGTCACCGCCGGCTCCTGCTGCGCATCCAGACGAAAATCCCGCTCCGGATTCTGAGGAGGAAGCGGACCGGATAGCAAAAGCCGAAGCGGCCAGAGAAAAAGCGGAGAGAGAAGCTTCGGCCAGACGCAGATACGCTGCTGATCACACAACGGACCTGTTTCACAGGACAGGTGCGGCTGTAAAAAAGGCATAGAAAAACGGGTTTCCGAACTGCCTGCGGGTGAAAAAGCCCGGATTGTGTCTGCTTTCCACTGCCTGAACATCGGTCCTCATGACAGTATTAAATTTGCCGGATGCCTGAAAGGCATGGGCCAGTTTGCTTTTCCCGTCCTTGTCGTCAGTCCCCGGGATGTGGGGCTTACAGATAAAGAGGCCGGTGACCTGAGTGCCGGCCTGGCAGGCAAAAAGAACAATGGAACAAAATACGGACAGAAAGTCAGAGATGGGGCAGAGTCGTATGTGAAGAAGCTGGCAGCCCTTCCCGGTTACGAACATGTGGCAGACAACACGCAGTTTTATATCGACCTTATTGCTGACAGGGTCCTGACAGATTCATTCTATCAGGGACAGCTTATCCAGCTGGGTGAGGAAATACGACAACAGAGAGGGCTGCGCGAAAAAGTCACAGCCATAAAATCCAGTATCATATTTACCTGGTCCCTGGAGGGGACTCCCAAAGCCCTGAGGGACAGGGTTGTAGCAGCGGGACTGTGGATGAAGCCGGAGACGGTCCGGATCAGCTTAAGTCCGGAAGAGTTTCGCAGGCATCTTATTTTGGGCCTGTTTCATGAACTTTCACATCTGAAACGGCCGAAAGAAGGACTGCAGGGAATAAAGGCCGTTGTCGAAGATCTTAAGGCCGACGACGATGGCATCGTTCGCTATGTTGCCGCCGCCGGTTATGACAAGGTTGTTACCCTGAACGTCTTCGGGCCGTCCATTTCAGCTTTGCATTCCGCTGTCAATACGTTCAGGCAACTGAGATCCCTTGGAATGAAAGGCCCGGTTCAGGAGCGTGGAGAGGACAAGGAGGCCTACATTGACAGACTTGCACAATACGTTGATTCCGCCCAGCTTGATCCACACCTTTTTGGCGTGGCTCTTGCCTACAGTTTTATAGGGGAGTTCCCTTTCAGTTCAGCCTCTTTTGGGAGGGATCCTGTGCAACACATCCAGAATGTTCATACCGAATACAGATGGATCGCCCTGGGTATCGTCAGAATGGCAGACAAAAAGGGGATCGCTCCTTCCCGGGGCTGGGACCTGCTTCCCATGAGCCTGGTTTTCCGCGAGGCTTTCGACACGTTCTTTGAAGAGCACGCCATGCCTGCGGAAACAGACGTCGCGGCTGAAAAATACTATGTGGTCGCATGCCGTCTTTTCGCCAAGCCGGAGTTCTGTGGTAATCTTCCCCCGCTGGATCCGGATGAAATCGGCTTCAGGGACAGATGGCTCAATCCTGCGGACAGGATGTTTGCTGTTTATCCTGCTGGCCCGGCGTTCTGAAAAAATTCTTGGATCGGTGGGGCGATCGTAAACGTCACGAATGCTGCCCATGGGAGAGAGACTGGCAGATCATGGCCCATACCGCAGCAGTTCATTGATTCCAGTCTTGCGCCGGGTTTGGGCATCTACAGTCTTGACGATGATGGCGCAGGCGAGGGATGGTCCAGGAGAGCCATCCGGAAGGGGCTTGCCAGGGAGGCTTCCGGGAACAACGACAGAGAAGGGCGGGACAACCCCGCGGAAAATCTGCCCAGTTTCCCGGTCAATGATTTTTGTGGAGGCGCCAAGAAAAACGCCCATGGATATGACGGCGCCCTCACCCACCCGGGTGCCTTCTGCGATTTCGCTTCGCGCACCGATGAAGACGTTGTCCTCAATGATGACCGGGGCGGCCTGGAGAGGCTCCAGAACGCCGCCAATCCCTGTACCGCCGGAGATGTGGCAGTTTTTTCCCACCTGGGCGCAGGACCCGACCGTGGCCCAGGTGTCGATCATTGTGCCTTCGCCCACCCGGGCCGCAACATTGACGAAACAGGGCATGAGTACCGCGCCGGGCCCGATCCAGGCCGAGTGGCGGACAATCGCCCCCGGAACGGCCCTGAATCCGGCCTTGCGGAAATCGTCTTCGGACCAGCCGTCAAATTTGCTGCCAATCCTGTCAGACCATTGGCTGTTTCCTGGCCCGCCGCGGATTGTCCGGACATGCATCAGCCCGAAGGACAGCACAACAGCCTGCTTCAGCCAGCTATGGATGATCCAGTTTCCGGCGCCGTCCGGTTCGGCCACACGCATCTCCCCACTGTCCAGCAGGGAAAGTGCCGCGCAGACGGCCTCCAGAACCTCGCGCGCGCGGGCACTTTTCGTATCGGCCAGAATGGCTTGCCGCTGCTCCCATGCAGTTTCTATGGTTTTTTTCAGAGCTGTTGTCATGGTCTTGTTTTCGGGCAATCCGTCCCTGTGATCCAATGAATTTTCTGCATGGATTGTTTGGCGTGCAACAGGTTGTGCTCTTGGAGAAAGGCCGGTATGTCTGGTATGACTGGTACGGAAGTTTTCACCGCCCGGGAGGATGCAATGAAAAAGGTGCTGTTCGCTGGTCTTGTGGTTTCAGCCCTGTCGTTCCCTGCGCTGGCCGCAGTGGAAAACAGGGAAGTCCTGTTCGGGGCCATGGATCACAACAAGGACGGGGTTGTCACCCGCCTGGAGTATATCAATTTCCAGGAAAGGCAGTTCGTGGAAGGGGACAAAAACCGCGACTGGGCCCTGTCCCGGCAGGAAATGGAAATCATGGAGGAGCAGAGGAAAGAGGCTCTGGCTGCGCGTAGATAGGCGGTCCTATTTCTTCTTTTTCCCGCTGGCCCTGGTTTTCTTTTCAGGAGCTGTGCCTGCTTTTCCTTCCTTTTTCGCCAGAAGCTCCACCGCCTGGTCCAGGGTGACATCATCGGGCGACGTGTCTTTGGGGATCGAGGCGAAAACCTTGCCGTGTTTCACATAAGGGCCGTAGCGGCCTGCGCCCACAGTAATCGGCTTGCCATCAGCTGGATGTTTGCCCAGCTCTTTTCCCGGCGCAGCTGAGCCACCGCGCCCGCGGCCGCTTTTCGCCTCAGCCAGCAGAACCACAGCGCGGTTGAGGCCTACGGACAGGACATCGTCGTCCGCCGTCAGGTTTTTCCATGTGGTACCGTGCTTCAGATACGGGCCAAAACGTCCGATCCCGGCGGTAATCATCTGGCCGGTTTCCGGGTGCTTGCCCACATCACGCGGCAGGGCCAGCAGCTTCAGGGCAGTATCCAGGTCCAGATCATGGGCGTGCAGGCCTTTGGGCAGGGAAACCCGTTTGGGTTTTTCTGTATCGTCCTTTTTCTTCGTCTTTTTCTTTTTTCCATCTTCTGCAGCTGGCGGTGGCGCCTCTTCCTTCGGGCCCAGCTGGGCATAGACGCCGTAAGGGCCGTGACGGACGGTTACAGGTAACCCTGTCACCGGGTCGTTACCCAGCAGGCGAGGGCCTTCCACCAGGGTTGCTGCGTCCTCGCCCTCCTCGTGGGTCATGGACAGATGGCGGGTGTACTTGCATTCAGGGTACCGGGAACAGCCGATAAAGCCGCCAAATTTGCCCAGCTTGAGGCCCAGACGTCCCTCGTGGCAGGCGGGACAGGTGCGGGCGCCGTGCTTCAGCGCTGCGGTGTCGGGTGTTTCGGGGAAAAAATGGGGGCCCAGATGCTGGTCCAGGGCATCCAGAACCTGGGTGATGGTCAGGTCCTTTGTCTCGCCCACTGCAGCGGAAAAATCGGTCCAGAACTGACGCAGCAGCTTTTTCCACTCCAGCCGTCCGCCGGAAATATCGTCCAGTTTTTCTTCCAGGCTGGCGGTGAAGTCGTATTCAACATACCGTTCGAAAAAGCTGGTCAGGAAGGCGGTGACGATGCGGCCCCGGTC
>JALYJY010000055.1 GCA_030775045.1 Pseudomonadota bacterium
GCCCCCTGCTGAACACTGCGCGGGGACTTGGCATCTACGTTGGCGAGAACCGGAGCTGAACTGCCCCGATGACCCTGCAGCCCTCCCCTTCTGCCCTTCCTGATCCGGTCATCCGGCGCGGGCTGATGCTGGTCCTGTCGTCCCCGTCCGGGGCGGGCAAGACCTCCATCTCCCGCCGTCTGCTGGACACCGACCCCGACGTGCACCTGTCCGTGTCGGTCACCACCCGCCCACCCCGGCCGGGCGAGGTTGCCGGAAAGCACTACCATTTTGTGGACCAGGACGCCTTTGACGCCATGGTGACCCGGGGCGCCTTTCTGGAATATGCCCGGGTGTTCGGGCACTGCTATGGCACCCCGCGGGAGCCGGTGGAGAACGCCCTGGCCGGGGGTGAGGATGTCCTGTTTGACATCGACTGGCAGGGCACCCAGCAGCTGGCCGAAAAGGCCCGCGACGACCTGGTCAGCGTGTTCATCCTGCCCCCTTCGTGGAAGGAGCTGGAAAAGCGCCTGCACTCCCGCGCCCAGGATTCAGCGGACATCATCGCCCGCCGCATGGCCAAGGCCGCAGACGAAATGAGCCACTGGGCCGAGTACGACTATGTGATCGTGAACCACGATCTGGACGAAAGCGTGTCGCTGGTCATGGCCATTCTGAACGCCGAGAGGCGCAAGCGCCGCCGCCTGCACGGCCTGTCGGGCTTTGTCCGCGCCCTGCAGCAGGAACAGAAGGAATAGGTTTTTGCGGCCTGGTTCAGGAGCTCCACCCTGAATTTTCTTCCGTCATCCTCCGGCTTGACCGGAGGATCCAGTTTCCTGAAAGTCCACTCATGTTTCATGTCTACATCATGACCAACAAACCGTATGGCACCCTGTATATCGGGGTTACATCCGATATTCGCGCCGGGTATATGAACACCAGCAGGGGCTTGTTGACGGATTTACGAAAAGATATGGCCTGAAGCTTCTGGTCTGGGCAGAAGTTGCAGAAACGGCAGAACAGGCCATCCGGCTGGAAAAGCGCCTGAAGCGCTGGAACAGGGACTGGAAACTGCAGCTTATTGAAAAATCCAACCCCGCATGGCGGGATTTGACGGCAGAGGTTTACTGATCGTTGAAACTGGATTCTCCGGTCAAGCCGGAGGATGACGAAAAAATATTACGCTCTCAATATCCCCCCACCGGGGGGTTTTGTGTTTTCTTCACCATGTCCACGAGCCGTCTACCGTCGCTGCTTTGCAGTCCCGAAGGCAGGCGCGCACATTACGAGGAATTAAAGCCCTTTGCCAAGGAAAAACAGGAATTTTTCCTTTTCCTGATTTCAGGCTTGTGGTACAGGCAGCCCAGCTTTGGCGGCGTCGGGCGGAAGAGCCGTATTTTCCTGTGACCGGGACATGATCACACTTTCGATTGCCGCAAGAACTTTCTGCAGCATTTCAGATGAGGCTCCGGCAGGGATTCCCAGTTTCAGCCAAGAACCCTTTTTCTCGAATGTAACGCCTTCCAGCGGAACCTCGACTGCAGACAGATAACTCCGGATCTGGTTTTCAGGGATATCCTTGATCATTCCCCAGTAACCGCCCGCTTTTTCCTGTAAAAGCCTGTTACTGGACAGACCGTACAGGAAAACGGCGGCCGTATTGTACTGTTCTTGTTCTTCCGGTGTCCAGGTGGTTTTGCCCTGCTTAGCCATGGTCCTGTCTCCCTGTCCTGTATGCCCGGGAAGATAGAGGATGGCTTTACTTGCGGCCAGAACTTTTCCGCCTTTCCCTTGAGGGGGAGAGGGAAAAGCCTTACGCCGCCTCGGCCATCACCGCCTTGACGATTTTTTCCGCCGCGTCGGCAAGGTTGTCGGCCGAGACGATCGGCAACCCTGACTGGCTGAGAATCTTCTTGCCCAGGTCCACGTTGGTGCCTTCCAGGCGCACCACCAGGGGCACGTGCAGGGCGACTTCGCGCGCGGCGGCAATCACGCCTTCCGCAATCACGTCACAGCGCATGATACCGCCGAAGATGTTGACCAGGATTCCTTCCACATTGGGGTCGGCCAGCAGGATGCGGAAGGCATTCTTGATCTGGTCCGCGCTGGCGCCGCCCCCCACGTCCAGGAAGTTCGCGGGCGCGCCCCCCGCAAGCTTGATGATGTCCATGGTGGCCATGGCCAGGCCCGCGCCGTTGACCATGCAGCCGATGTCGCCGTCCAGCTTGATGTAGCTGAGGCCGTACTTGGCCGCCTCGATTTCGGAGGGATCCTTTTCGGCGTCCGGGTTGCCCCCGGTATCCGTCTGGCGGTACAGGGCGTTCTCGTCTATGGTGAACTTGCAGTCGAGCAGGGACAGACGGCCTTCGCCGGTGACCACCAGCGGGTTGATCTCGAGAATGGCCGCATCCAGATCCACGAACGCCTTGTACATGGCCGTCATCAGGGTGATGGCCGCCTGAACCTGTTTGCCTTCCAGCTTCAGGGCAAAGGCGATCTTCCGGCCCTGGAAGGGCTGGAGGCCCACAGCAGGATCGATGGCCAACTTCACAATCTTTTCGGGATGCTTTTCGGCAACTTCCTCGATGTCCATGCCGCCTTCGGTCGAGGCCATGACCATCACGCGTCCGCTCTGCCGGTCGATCAGCATGCCCAGGTACAGCTCGCGCTTGATGTCGCAGCCCTCTTCCACGTACAGGCGCCGCACTTCACGCCCGCCCGGGCCGGTCTGTTTCGTCACCAGGACATTGCCCAGCATGGCCTTTGCGCTGGTGGCCACATCCTCGACGGATTTGACCACGCGCACGCCGCCCTTGCCGTTCGGATCATTTTTGAAGCGCCCGGCGCCGCGGCCACCGGCGTGGATCTGGGACTTGACCACCCAGACCGGACCGCCCAGTTCCTTCGCCACCTGCTGCGCCTCGTCCGGGGTCCAGGCCACGCCGCCCCGGGGAACTGCTACGCCGTATTTTTTCAGAAGGCTTTTGGCCTGGTACTCATGGATGTTCATGATCAGATCCGTTCTGGAGGAAAAGCGGCGGCCACATTACCACCAAAGGGCCATTGCGAAAAGAACAAAGCATTCAGCTTTCCCTGTAGCCGTTCGTGATGGGCCAGCGTCGCTCGTGGCCAAAGGCCCGGCGGGTGATTTTGGGCCCCGGAGCTGACTGGCGACGCTTGTACTCGGCCCTGTCCACCATACGCCGGACTGTCTGGACCAGATCGGCAGGGTGGCCGCGCCGGGCCGTCTCCGCAATGCCCAGGTTGTGATCCACAAGGCATTCCAGGACATCGTCCAGCACATCATATGGTGGCAGGGTGTCCTGGTCGGTCTGGCCGGTGCGAAGCTCGGCCGTGGGCGGGCGGGTGATGACCCGCTCCGGAATGACATGTCCGGCGGGGCCCAGGGCCTCCACCGGCACGTGGGTATTGCGCCAGCGGGCCAGCGCGAAGACCATCGTCTTGTACACGTCCTTGAGAACCGCATAGCCGCCGCACATGTCACCGTACAGGGTGGCATAGCCTGTGGCCATCTCGGACTTGTTGCTGGTAGCCAGAACCATGCCGCCATATGTGTTGGACAGGGCCATGAGGATCAGACCGCGGATGCGCGACTGGATGTTCTGCTGCGTGATGTCGGGGAACAGGCCCTGCACTACCGGATCCAGCGCACCGGCAAAGGTTTTCATGGCCGGCTCGATCGGAATCGTATCCAGGCGGCAGCCCAGGACCCGCGCCAGTTCCGCCGCGTCGTCCAGGCTGTCCTGGCTGGTGTATGGCGAGGGCATCATGACGCAGTGGACCCTGTCGGCCCCCAGCGCATCCACGGCCAGGACGGCCGCCAGCGCGCTGTCGATACCGCCCGACAGGCCCAGGATCACGCCGGGGAAGCCGTTCTTGCGCACATAGTCTTTCAGGCCAAGAACCAGGGCGTGGTAAACCGCTGCCGGGCCGGTCTGGACAGGAGTATGGAGGCTGCCGCTGTCACAGGACCAGAACCGATCCGGCCCCCGGGTCCAGCGGGCGAGGACATACTGCTCCCGCCACGACCCCATCTGGACCGCTACGGCCCCATCCCGGTTCAGGACAAAGGATGTGCCGTCAAACACCAGGTCGTCCTGGCCACCCACCTGGTTCAGCAGCGCCATGGGCAGACCGGTTTCACGCACGCGGCTGGCGACCAGGTTCAGGCGCGTTTCCGCCTTTCCCGTTTCAAAAGGACTGGCGTTGGGGGACAGCAGGATCTCCGCCCCCCGGCCGGCCAAATGGCGGCAGGTTTCAGGTTTCCAGTAATCCTCGCACACGGGCAGACCCAGGCGTACGCCGCGGAAGGTAACAGGCTCCGGCGGCGGACCCGCGGTGAACAGTCTTTTCTCGTCGAATACCCCGTAATTGGGCAGGTCCACCTTGAAGCGGACATCGGCGATTTTTCCTTTGTCCAGCACCAGAACAGCGTTGTACAGCTGCCCGTCCTGCCGCCACGGGGCACCCACGATCACGCCGGGACCACCATCACGTGTTGCTTCGGCCAGACGCCGGACCTGGTCCTCCACCGCATCCAGAAAAGAGGGGCGCAGAACCAGGTCCTCGGGCGAATAGCCGGTCAGGGCCAGCTCGGGGAACAGGACCAGGCCGGCCCCCTCCTCTGCGGCGCGGCGGCAGACCTGCAGGATCAGGTCCCGGTTATGGTCCAGATCCCCCACGGTCGGGTTCACCTGGGCCAGGGCGATGGACAGCCGGTCTGTCATGACTGCACCGGTTGCACTGTAATCCCACCATAACTGCACTTTAACTGCACTTTAACTGCACTATAACTGCACTTTAACTGCACGGGGGTGCAGCGGAAAAACTCCTGTGCCGATATGTGTTTTCTGAAAGTTATCCCCATAAACTGCCCCTCTCCGGCAGGGGTGCAGTGGATAACATTGCGAATGTGTAAGCAAAAGTCATCATTTGTCATCATTTCTGTCCCGGTGTCATCCCGACCGAAGTCCCGCAAGGGACGGAGCGGAGGGATCTCCTTTTGAGGGAGATCCCTCCACTCCGCTGCGCTTCGGTCGGAATGACAGGGAAAGGATTGGGAAACACCCGGAACCACACCCACGTTTTTCCTCCGCAACGAAAACCGGGGTCCAGTATATAGGAAAATAGTCTTCTTGTCAAGGCCTCTCAGGCCGTCCCCATGGTTGCGGGGCCGGGCCTGCGGCCCGTCGGCGCAGAAGCGGACACAGATGGATCCGAAAACCTCTTTTCGAAATCGTCAACCCGCCGACGCAGCCAGCCTCTTCCTTCGGGCGTCAGTTTCTGATCGCCCATGAAGTCCAGCAGGTCGCTGACCATCCGTGCCGCTGCAGTATCGGGGTTTGTATCATGCTGCGTTTCAGGCCTGAGTTTTTTAAACCCTGCGTCCTTGAGGTGGCTGGCCACCTGCTGCGCCAGATCTGTTCCTTCCCTGATACCCGATCTCCAGTAGGGCTGACTGATGTATTTTTCCATCCAGTTTGCAAGGGCATGAGGGTCCTTTTTCGCAAGGACTCCGGGCAGGTCAGCCACCAGCTTCCTCTCGGCATCATGCTGCTTTCTTTCCAGCCAGTTTGCCGCCTTGTTATAAAACCGCAGAACAACATCAGGCTCACGGCCATGGGCACGCTCAAGATCGTATATTCTGTCTTTTACCGTCCTGTCCCTCAGATACTGTTGCATGCCATTGCATGCATCCCGACCATGGACGGGATCCAGCAAGAGGATGGCCATGGCGCCCTCCAGCCGTTCCGGAGGCAGCGTGCTGTCCAGTTTGTTGTGGCCGTTGCGCCAGGATTCCATGAAGTCATAAACCATCTCATCAACAAAAGGCCCCACCACCGTGCGGAACTTTCCGTCCGCTGCCGTGTAGGCCGAGACAAGGCTTTCGTAAAGCGAGGCCCAGGCCTCCGGACGAAGTCCCCTGACAATCCTTCTGGCATTGCCAAATGTTTCGCGGGCTTTTTCTCTTCCTGTCATGGTGGACTCCAATCCGTATATGGCTGCACCATCTATAGCAGGGAGACTGTTAACAGGAAGTTAGGTTCACCAGACCCCTCCAGAACCCGCTGTAGCGAGGCGAATGCCAGGAACGAGGAGCGCAGGGCCGCAGCGTACACTCAAGTACGTGAGGACCCGAGCACCGCCGTGACGTGGCAGGCGGCCGCCGCAGTCAGGGTTATGGAGGGGTCTGGTCCCGCCACTTGATGCTGCAGCCCATGCCGGGAATCTGGTCCACCGGACCCTGGCCCGTCTGCGCGATCTGTTTCATGGCCTCGAACAGGTCGCGGCGGGCATCCGGCACAGGTTCGATGCGCGAGGCATCCAGCCGTCCGCGGTACTGAAGCTCCAGATCCGCATTGAACCCGAAGAAATCCGGCGTACAGACGGCATCGTACGCCCGGCCCACCTTCTGGGTTTCATCAATGAGATAGGGAAACATGAAGCGGTGCTCTGCGGCAAACTTTTTCATGTTGTCAAAGCTGTCCGCCGGATACGCCTGGGTATCGTTGGCCATGATGGTCACAGCGCCCACGCCATGGTTTTTCAGGTCATTCACGTCCCGGACGATGCGGTCGATAGCGGACCGGACGAACGGACAGTGGTTGCAGATGAACATCACCAGTGTGGCCTTTGGTCCCCGCACATCCTGCAGGGTCCAGGTCTTGCCGTCCGTTCCCTTCAGGCTGAAATCCACCGCTTTCCATCCGAAGTCACAGACCGGGGGCTGAAGGGCGGCCATGATGGTTCTCCTTTTTCTGCCGGATCACCCCGGTGACACAGCGGGCCAGTGGGCCGGTTTCAGCGGATGGGGCGCGGAGACGGACTGGCCGGTCAGGGCGGCGGCGGGATCAGGTACAGGCTGTCCCGCACGGATCTGGGCCATGCGCATGTCACCCAGCTGGTTCAGGATGGCCTGGATCCTGCCAGCCAGCAGGGCCAGGGATTCGTTCAGACGCAGGCGGATGTCGTCAGGCAGGGCATCGGCTGGGTCCCCCTGCTGGCGCATCTGACGGGCCGCGACAGACAGGGCGTCAGGGACATGGGCCACGGCCTGGCCCAGCTTCTGCCCGGCCTCGGTGGCGGTGTGAGCTGTTTCGCCCATCTCCAGCGCAGCCTCGCGGATCCGGTTTTCCGAGGCTGTCAGGCCTTTCATCAGACCCGAGATTCCCTGGACCAGCTCCATGACCTCTTCTTCCAGGCTGGTGCCGACCTTGCCCAGGGTCGTGGTGTGTTTGCCCAGCGATGCGGCCTGGTCCTGGAGGCGCAGCGCCACCTCGTCCAGGCGGGCCGAGGCCTGGGTCCCGCTGGATTTCAGCCTTTCCATAACCTCGATCATGACTTCCACGGCGGCCAGAAGAACCTTCTGCGTGTCATCGGATGTCTGCGCAACGCTGGAGCAGGCATCGCCCACCTCGGTCACCGAGCTTGTCAGCTCGGTCCGCGTGGTGCGCACCAGCTGCTCCACAATCTCGGTCCTGTTTTTCAGGGTGTCTGCTGCCTGGTTGACCATAGCCACAGCCTTGCCGAGCAGGGGTTCATAGCGGCCCGCCAGCGCCTCAAAGCGCGCCACGGCCACTTCCACATCGTGGCCTTGGCCGGCCATCTGGGGCGGAGCAGCCGCCACCTGGGCGCGCACCCGGTCCATGGAGCGGGCCAGCGCACCGATCTCGTCCCGGCGGTGGATACCCCAGACGGGCGTCTGCGTATCGCCCGTGGCCATGCTGAAAACACTGTTTTCCATTTCATTCAGGGGGCCGACGATCCTTCCACGGACCAGCCAGGCGGCGCAGATGGCCATCAGCAGCAGGGACAGGGCACCGCCCACCGCGGTTATCTGGCTGTTCTGCGAGGCGCGGGACAGCCTGTCGACCCGGGCAGCCGCCATATCCTCCTGCCACGAGGTGATAGTGGAATTCAGGGTCGCCCAGGCGCTGGCCAGGGCCATACCGCGGGACGAGGCAAAGTCGGGACCCGGCGGGTTTCTCAGGATTTCCGAGGCACGGACAGTATCCGTGTACACGGCCAGAAGGCTGCGCAGTTCCTGGGTCAGCGCCACTTCGGGCGAACGCTGGGGCAGCGACTCAAATTCCTGGAGCGCCGATTCGGCCCCCGCCAGGGACGAGCGCATGGCGGCCAGATCCTCGGGCCTTGCCTGGCGGGCAAACTCGCCAAAGCGGAACAGGAAGCCGCCAGGCCCGAGGCGCGTGCGGATGCGGTCCAGTGCGTCGGCCGCAAGGCGTGCTGTTTCCGTCTCCCCTTCCAGGGTTGACCGGACCTGGGAGAACTGGGCAGCAAAAAATGTGGAGGCGCCGGTGACAAGGATCGCGGCCCCCAGGCACAGGGCCACAAAGGTGTTCGCCAGTGCTCTGGCTGAAAATCCCATGGACATTCCCGTCCCCTTTTCCGTATTTCCGGTTTTCATCTTCTGTCTTCTGTATGCATAATGCACATCACTCTGTCTTCAACTCAAGCCCCAATCCCCCGGATGACCACTGCTGCACACCAGAAAGATACCAGTACTGCCGATCCGGGGGCTTCCCCTGACGCTGCCACCCCCATGATGCAGCAGTACATGGATATAAAGAGGCAGCACCCCGACTGCCTGCTGTTCTATCGCATGGGGGATTTCTACGAGCTGTTTTTTGATGACGCCGTCGCGGCAGCCAAAGCCCTGGACATCGCCCTCACCCGCCGGGGAAAAACGGACGGTACGGACATCCCCATGTGCGGCGTTCCCGCCCACTCGCACGAGGTGTACCTAGCCCGCCTGGTCCGCAAGGGCTTTCGCGTGGCCCTCTGCGACCAGATCGAGGACCCGGCTGAGGCGAAAAAACGCGGTGGCAGCAAGGCGCTGGTGCGACGGGACGTGGTGCGCATTGTCACGCCCGGCACCATCACCGAGGACTCCCTTCTGGATGCACGGACCAGCAACTTCCTGGCCTGCCTTGTGGACAGCGGCGGGGCCATGGCGCTGGCCTGGGTGGACGTGACCGCCGGGCGCCTGATGACCCGGCCGGTGACCGCACGCATCCTGGCTTCCGCGCTGGAACAGCTGGCCCCGCGGGAGATCGTCCTGCCCGAGCGCATGGTACAGGACAGGGACCTGTTCGAAATTCTCGCGGCCTGGAAAACCTGCCTCACCCCCCTGCCCGGCGCCCGCTTTGACAGCGACAACGCCCGGCGGCGACTGGAAACCCTGTTCCAGGTGGGCACGCTGGAATCCTTCGGCACGTTCAGCCGGGCCGAGATCACCGCCGCCGGCTGCCTGACCGACTATGTGGAGCTGGCCTGGAAGGGCCGCCTGCCCCGGCTGGACCCGCCCCGGCAGATGGGCAGCAGCACCGCACTGGACATCGACGGCGCCACCCGCCGCAGCCTGGAGCTGACCCGCACGCAGGGCAGCGAGAAAGCCGGCAGCCTGCTCCACGCTATCGACCGCACGGTGACCGGCAGCGGCGCGCGGCTTCTGGCGGACATGCTGTCCTCTCCCCTGGCGGTTCCGGCGGACATCCACGCACGGCTGGATGGCGTGGACTTCTTCCACGGGCGGGAGGAATTACGGTACAGGGTGCGCGATATCCTGGGCCGGACGCCGGACATCGAGCGGGCCCTCTCCCGCCTCGCCACCGGACGCGGCGGACCCCGCGATCTGGCCGCCATCCGGGACGGGCTGGCCATGGCCGGAAGCCTGCGCCCCCTGTTCAGGGATAAAGAGTGCCCGGACCTGATCCGCACCGCCGTGCAGGATCTGGGCTTCCACGCCCCGGTGGTGGAGCGTCTGGTTCGCGCGCTGGCCCCGGAACTGCCCGTCAGCAGCAAGGACGGCGGGTTCATCGCCCCCGGCTATCACGAGCCTCTGGATGCCCTGGTGGCCCTGCGCGATGACAGCCGCCGCCTGATCGCCGGCCTGCAGGCCCGGTATGTGGAGGTTTCCGGCGTTCCGGGCCTCAAGATCCGGCACAACAACATCCTGGGCTATCATATCGATGTCACGCCGGTTCACGCCGACAAACTGGCCACCGGCCCGCACACGGCCCTGTTTATCCACCGGCAGACGCTGGCCTCCTCGGTCCGCTTCACCACCGCGGAGCTGAACGAGCTGGAGCAGAAAATCGCCCGCGCCGCCGACAGTACCCTGGCGATGGAGCAGGAGCTGTTCGCCCAGCTGGTCAGCGAGATCACAGGCCGGGCCGAGGCCATCGCGCTGGCCGCCCGGGCCATGGCGCTTCTGGACGTCCTGTCCGCGCTGGCCGAACTGGCGGTGGAGCAGGACTACTGCCGCCCCGTGGTGGACGACAGCCTGGTCCTGGACATCCGCGGCGGACGCCACCCGGTGGTGGAGCAGGCCCTGCGTGACAAGGGCGACAGTCCATTCGTGGCCAACGACTGCACCATGCCCCCGGGCGACCGCCTGTGGCTTCTGACAGGGCCCAACATGGCGGGTAAATCCACCTTCCTGCGCCAGAATGCCCTGCTGGTCATCCTGGCCCAGACAGGGTCCTGGGTTCCGGCGAAATCGGCCCACATCGGCGTGGTGGACCGCCTGTTCAGCCGCGTGGGCGCCTCTGACGACCTGGCCCGGGGACGATCAACCTTCATGGTGGAAATGGTGGAGACGGCCACCATCCTGAACCAGGCCACGGAACGGTCGCTGGTGGTGCTGGACGAGATCGGACGGGGCACAGCCACGTTCGACGGCCTGTCCATCGCCTGGGCATGCGTCGAACATCTCCACGACACCGTCCGCTGCCGCGCCCTGTTCGCCACGCACTATCATGAACTCACCACCCTGGCCGGACGGCTGGACCGGCTGACCTGCCACACCATGCGCGTGAAGGAGTGGCAGGGCGACGTGGTGTTCCTGCACGAGGTGGTGGCCGGATCTGCCGACCGCTCCTATGGCATCCACGTGGCCCGTCTGGCGGGACTGCCCGCGCCCGTGGTGCGCCGCGCGCGGGAGGTCCTGGAAACGCTGGAGCAGCAGGGCCCGGGATTGCGGAACCGGGGCGGTGACCTGCCGCTGTTCTCCGCACCGCCTCCGGCTTCTGTTCCGCCCGCGCTGCCACCGGAACACCCGGTACTGGAGCTTCTGCGCCGTGTGGACCCCGACAGCCTCACCCCCCGCCAGGCACTGGAAGAACTGTACCGGCTGAAGCGGGAGACATAAGGCAGATCCGGTTGATAGCGTTATATTCACCGTAATTTTTTCAGAACCCGCTGCAGTGAGGCGAATGCCAGAAACGAGGAGCACAGGACCGGAGCGTACATGAATGTACGTGAGGATCCGCGCACCGCAGTGACGCAGCAGTCACCCGCCGCAGTCAGGGTTATGACCCGCCCGGGCGGAAACGGGCCAGGTATGTGGGAATGATGGCCTCCACAGCCCGGGGCTGGATCCCCAGGTCCTGCAGGGTGCGGGCACCGGACGTGGCCACCACATCGGTCTTCAGCATCTCCACCTGGTCGCGGGTCAGCAGCGGCCGGGGCAGGAATTCCAGAAACCAGGCCTTGAATTTCGCCAGGCAGAACGGCACGGGGACCAGAAGCCGGCGACGCCGGATCTCCTTCAGCATCAGGACCATCAGCTCCCGGAACGTGTACACTTTTGGCCCCACAGCCTCCAGCGTCTCGCCGCCAGGCGCCTGTCCCGTGGCCAGGCGGGCAATGGCCTGCGCCACATCATCCACGTACACAGGCTGGAAGCGGGTCTTTCCACCCCCCACCAGGGGCAGGACGGGGCTGAGGCGCGCCAGCCCGGCGAACAGGTTGAATAACCGGTCCTCGGGCCCGAACACGATACTCGGCCGGATAATGCTGGCCTGCGGGAAAGCCTTGCGTACCGCCTGCTCCCCCAGAGCCTTGGTGCGGGCGTACTGCGCCTTCGCCTGCGTATTCGCTCCCAGAGCGGAAATATGGATCAGGGCGGGCACGCCGGCCTGGTGCACGGCCCGGGCAATGCGCTCCGCCGTGTCCACATGGATGCGCTGGAAGTC
>JALYJY010000056.1 GCA_030775045.1 Pseudomonadota bacterium
GCCATCCCATCCACGTACACGTGATTGTTGCCGTCCAGATGGGCCAGCACCGGCACGCGGCTTTCCTGCTGTACACGTGCGATCAGCGACTTGCCGCCGCGAGGAACGATTACATCTACATACCGGACCAGACGCAGAAGCTCGCCTACCGCCACACGGTCCGGCGTGTCCACCATCCGGACAGCGTCTTCAGGCAGGTCCGCCTCGCGCAGGGCTTGACGGAACAGGTCGGCCAGAGCACGGGCGCTGGCAAAGCTTTCCGATCCCGGACGCAGGATGCAGGCGTTGCCGGATTTCAGGCACAGCGCCGCCGCGTCCACGGTCACATTGGGGCGGCTTTCATAGATCACGCCGATCACCCCCAGCGGCACCCGTACACGCCGGATGCGCAGGCCGCTGGCCACCGTCCATTCAGTAATGGTCTGACCCACCGGATCAGGCAGGACAGCGACCAGATCCAGGCTTGCCGCGATCGCCTCGATGCGCTGTGGATCCAGTTTCAGGCGATCCATCTGCGCGGCCGTCAGATCCTGGGCTGCTGCAAGATCCTGCCGGTTGGCCTGAAGAACAATATCAGCGTTCCGGCGCAACAGGGCAGCAGCCTTTTTCAGAGCCGTATTTTTGGCCCGTGTCGAGGCGGTCCGAAGCTGCCGGGATGCCGCTTTCGCCGCCTGCCCGGTTTTTTCCATATCCGTCACAGCAGCACCAGATCATCGCGGTGGATGATCTCCTCCCGCCCCCTGTAGCCCAGGATGGCTTCCACGGCGTCACTCTGACGGCCCATGATTTTGCGGACTTCAGTGCTGTCATAGGCCACCAGGCCACGGGCCAGCTCTGTCCTCCCGGGCGACAGAACCGTGACGGAATCTCCCCGGCTGAACTCTCCTGTAACCGCGCGGATGCCCACGGGCAACAGACTTTTTCCCTGATCCAGCGCCCGGACGGCACCATCGTCGATGGTCAGGCTGCCCCGGGGATTGAGACTTCCGCCGATCCATTTTTTCCGGGCAGTCACAGGGGAATCGTCGGGAATGAACCAGGTGTACCGGCCCGGCTTTTCCAAAGCCTGGAGGGGATTGACCAGATTGCCCCGGGCGATGGCCATGGCACATCCGCCCCTGAGGGCGATGCGCGCCGCCTCGATCTTGGTACGCATGCCGCCGGTGCCGAACCCGGACCGCGAGTCTCCCGCCATGGCCAGGATATCCGGCGTCAGGCTGCGCACCTCCGGAATCAGCTGCGCCCCAGGGTCAATCGTGGGATCGGCTGTGTACAGGCCGTCGATATCCGACAGCAGGACCAGGCAGTCCGCCTCGATCATGGTGGCTACACGGGCGGACAGACGATCGTTGTCCCCATAGCGATGCGCAGGCGTCGTGACTGTGTCGTTCTCATTGATGATGGGCACAATGCCCATGGACAGAAGGCCGCGGATGGCCGCGCGGCTGTTCAGATAGCGGGAGCGTTCCTCCGTGTCGTCGGGCGTCAGCAGCACCTGGGCGGCTGTCACATCCTTCCGGGCCAGTTCCTCTTGCCAGGTGTGGGCCATCCGGATCTGGCCACAGGCGGCAGCGGCCTGTCTCTGCTCCAGCTCCAGGGGGCCGGAAACCAGCTTCAGCACGCGGCGGCCCAGCGAAATGGCGCCGGAAGATACGACAGCCACCTCCTGTCCCCGGTCCCGGCAGGCGCAGATATCTTCGATCAGCCCCCCAAGCCAGGGGCGGCGGACCTCGTTTCTCTTTCCGTCCACCAGAAGGGACGATCCGACCTTGATGACAATACGCCTGGCTGACAGCAGACGGCTCTGGAATACCGATAAAATCCGGGACATGGGGTGCACTCACTGCCTGGGGAAGGAAATCTTCCTGCAGGCTGTGAAAAGCCTGCAGTCAACGCGCGACAGATTCCCCGCAAGGTCGGTCTGCTGCGCCGCACTGCATCTGTGTGCAAATGTTGAAAAAAGAAGTCATGAATGCAGGCCTGTACCCTGGAAAAGAGGGGCTGATTATAACACAGGACCTGAAATGAACAAGGGACCGGGATCTCCTCCCGGCCCCTTGCCGTATCCTTGCGCGCCTTCAGGCGGCGGCCAGGGCCTCTTCCGCTTTCAGGGCTTCCTTCATTTTCGGATGTTGCTCAAGGCGGGCGCGATAGGCTTTGATGTTTGGCCATTTGTCCAGGCTGATCTTGTGATAGTCGGCATAATTGGCCACCATGACAAAGGCATAGAGATCAGCAACGGTCAGGCTGTCGCCCATCAGGTACTGTTTTCCTGCCAGGGCCGAATCCAGAAAACCAAACCGCCTGTCCAGGTTGGCCAGAGCGTTTTCCCTGTGCCCCGGGGTAACAGGATAGAACAGCGGCGCGAAGTTCTTGTGCAGTTCTGTGCCGATAAAATTCAGCCATTCCTGGACCCGGTAACGCTGCATGGTTCCGGCCGGAGGAATGAGGCCTGCCTGGGGCTTCAGGTCGGCCAGATACTGGAGAACCACAGCGTTCTCCGTCAGGATCTCGCCATTGTCCAGCTTCAGGAAGGGAACGTATCCTCTCGGGTTGAGGACATCCATACTTTCACCCCTGGCGGTTTTTCTGGTCTGCATGTCGACCTTTTCCATATCCACGGACAAACCCAGGATACGGGCAGCAAGATTGGTTGCAGCCTTCGGCGTTGTATAAAGTTTCATGACAGTCCTCTTCACAGTCTGGTTCAGGATTCAGGGTTCATCATAGCAGGATTTGTGACAACAGAATGGCCGCGTGGGGCTGATGCAGAAACAGGCTTGCAGGAAAATGGCGCGAGTGACGGGACTTGAACCCGCGGCCTCCGGCGTGACAGGCCGGCGCTCTAACCAACTGAGCTACACCCGCGCAGCGTGTAACAGGCGGCCTGAATAGGGCACCCCGTCCATAAAGTCAATCTCTGATATTGTGGAAGACAGATGATAGCGCTGGCTGGACCGGTCCTCCTGCGTCAAGGCCTGGGAGGACACTCCTTCGTTCTGACGGTTTCGGCTGGGGGTTCCTGGCGTAAGCCAGCCGTAGCCCGTAAGGGCGAAGGCTGGTGGGCGATGAGGGTTTCGAACCCCCGACCCTCTCGGTGTAAACGAGATGCTCTACCGCTGAGCTAATCGCCCGCGAGGGGTTTAGCGTAAAGGAAAAAAGAAAACAACCCTGACGGAAAAATTTTCACAAAAAAACCGGCCGGACTTGCGCCCGGCCGGTTCTTTGAGACAGCAGACTGTCTTACTTCTTGCCGACGGCGTCTTTCAGTGCCTTGCCGGCGGAGAACTTTGGACGCTTCCCGGCAGGAATCTTCAGCTTTGCGCCTGTGCGGGGATTGCGGCCTTCGCGGGCCTTGGTCTGAACAACCGAGAAGTTGCCAAAGCCGGCAACCTGGACCCGGCCGTCTTTTTTCAGACCAGCCTTGACGCCGTCAAAAACAAGGCCAACGACCTTGTCAGCAACAGTTTTCGGAACGCCGGCCTTGCCTGCGACATAGTCTACGAGATCACTTTTGTTCACTTGAAGCCCCCTTTGGTGATGCGGGATATCATGCGTTGAACGGAGACCTTCCGGAGAAGGCGGGACCGTTGCGGCCCCTGCAAACCGGACGGAATGTCCGGTTTGCAGTTCGTATTTATGCGCATTTTTCCGCCAAACTCAATGGCGAATTACGTCTTCTGCGTCATTTTCCGGTTTTTTCTGTGCAGAAGCCTGTGATTCCGCCTCTTCCGACCACTTTATGGGCTTCAGTTCCGACACCAGGGACAGCTTCAGAACCTCATCAACCGTGGTTACGGGCACAATGGTCAGGCTCTTTTTCACATTCTCCGGGATCTCTGCCAGATCCTTCTCGTTGTCTTTCGGGATCAGGACCAGGGTGATCCCCGCCCGAAGGGCCGCCAGCAGCTTTTCCTTCAGGCCGCCGATAGGAAGAACACGCCCGCGCAGGGTAATCTCGCCGGTCATGGCCACGTTCTTGCGCACGGGGATCGCCGTCAGGATCGAGACAATGGATGTGACCATGGCCACGCCCGCCGATGGTCCGTCCTTGGGGGTCGCTCCTTCCGGAACATGAACGTGGATGTCCTTTTTCTCGAACAGCGTCGGCTTGATGCCGAATTCGACAGCCCGCGCCTTCACATAGCTTTCCGCAGCCTGGACCGATTCCTTCATCACATCGCCCAGCTTGCCGGTGATTGTGATCCGGCCCTTGCCGGGCAGGGCCACAGCCTCGATGGACAGGATTTCCCCGCCCACCTCGGTCCAGGCAAGACCGGTCGTAACGCCGACCAGATCTTCCAGCTCGACCTCGCCATAGTGAAAGCGGCGCACACCAGCGTACTTCTCCAGATTCGCGGAAGACAGGGTGATCTTTTTCGCACCGCCGGAAAGAATATCCTTCAGGCCCTTGCGGGCCAGATTGGCAATCTCCCGTTCCAGATTCCTGACGCCGGCTTCCCGGGTGTAATAGCGGACAAGATCCCGCACCGCCTCGTCCTTTATGACGATCTCGCCCTTCTTCAGGCCATGCTCTTTTGTCTGTTTTGGAATCAGGTGGCGGCGAGCAATCTCGATCTTCTCGTCTTCTGTGTAGCCGGACAGCCGGATGATCTCCATGCGGTCCAGCAGCGGCTGGGGCATGCGCAGGGAATTGGCTGTGCAGACGAACATCACGTCCGACAGGTCGTAGTCCACCTCGAGATAGTGGTCGCCAAACGTGGAGTTCTGCTCCGGATCAAGCACTTCCAGCAGTGCGGACGATGGATCCCCGCGCCAGTCGGCGCCCAGCTTGTCCACCTCGTCCAGCAGGAACAGGGGATTCGAGGACTTGGCCTTTTTCATACCCTGGATCACCTTGCCAGGCATGGAGCCGATATAGGTCCGCCGGTGGCCGCGAATCTCCGCCTCGTCGCGCACACCACCCAGGGACATGCGCACAAAGTTTCGCCCCGTGGCCCGGGCAATGGATTTGCCCAGGGACGTCTTGCCCACGCCAGGCGGTCCGACCAGGCACAGGATGGGTCCCTTGACCTTGTCCATGCGCTGCTGCACGGCCAGATATTCCAGGATCCGTTCCTTGACCTTTTCCAGACCGAAATGATCCTCGTTGAGGATCTTCTCGGCCGCCTTCAGGTCCTTTTTTATTTTGGCGCGGTTTTTCCAGGGAATGCCCAGAAGCCAGTCCAGATAGTTGCGCACCACGGTCGCCTCGGCCGACATGGGGCCCATGGACCGGAGTTTTTTGAACTCGGTCATGGCCTTTTCCCGGGCCTCGTCTGACAGCTTTGTCTTCTTGATGCGTTCCTCAAGGGCTGACAGCTCGTCCTTGCCGTCCTCACCCTCGCCCAGTTCCTTCTGGATGGCCTTGAGCTGTTCGTTCAGATAGTACTCCCGCTGGGTCTTTTCCATCTGCCGCTTCACACGGCTGCGGATTTTCTTTTCCACCTGCAGGACACCGATCTCGCCTTCCATGTGGGCATAGATCTTTTCCAGCCTGGCCTTGACGGACACCAGCTCGAGCAGGTTCTGCCGCTCGGGGATCTTCATGGACAGGTGCGAGGCAATGGAATCAGCCAGGCGGCCAGGCTCACTGATCTGGCTTATGGACGCCATGACCTCGGCCGGGATCTTGCGGTTCAGGCGGATATACTGCTCGAATTCCGTCACAACAGTGCGGGTCAGGGCCTCAAGTTCCGTCGTGGAGCCCCCGTCCTTTTCCGGCAGGGGCTCGGCAAAGGCCCGAAAGAACTCCGACCCGTCCACATAGCGCAGGAGAGTCGCCCGTTGCAGGCCCTCCACCAGAACCTTGACCGTCCCGTCGGGCAGCTTCAGCATCTGCAGGACCGTGCCGGTGGTTCCGATTCCATAGATATCGGCCGGGGCGGGATCATCCTGGGAAGCATTCTTCTGGGTCGCCAGCAGGATCTGCCGGTCGCCCTTCATCGCCTCTTCCAGCGCCAGGACGGATTTCTCACGGCCAACAAAAAGCGGCACAACCATATGGGGGAAAACAACAATATCCCGCAGCGGAAGGACGGGGTACTGGGTGCCTCCTGGAATTTCCAGCATGAAATCCTCTGGTTCAGATTGATTAGGGGGAGTTGGCCGACAGAAACTACAAGCATCCAGATGACTGTTTTGTTCCCGCATTTCAGGAAGCAGGCCTGTCAGGCGCCCGGGGCGCGCTCCTCCCGGCGCTCCGAGAGAATGAACAGGGGCTGGGACCGCCCCTCGGCCACTTCCTGGTTAACCAGAACCTTTTCCACATTCTGCATGCCCGGAAGCTCGAACATGGTATCCAGCAGGATACCCTCCATGATCGAGCGCAGTCCCCGGGCGCCGGTCTTGCGCTGGATGGCCTTGCGGGCAATGACTGCCAGCGCCTCGTCCGTAAACTCCAGCCCGGCCTTTTCCATCTCGAAAAGCTTCTGGTACTGTCTGACCAGGGCATTTTTCGGCTTGGACAGGATGTCGATCAGGGTTGCCTCGTCCAGATCGTTCAGGGTCGCCACAACCGGCAGACGACCCACGAATTCGGGAATAAGGCCGAATTTCAGAAGATCTTCCGGCTCTACCCCCGCCAGGATAGCCCCGGTGCGCTGTTCCTCTGCGGCGCGCACATCAGCGCCAAACCCGATCGAGGTACCCCGGCCACGGGCCGCGATGATCTTTTCCAGTCCCGCAAAGGCGCCGCCGCAGATGAACAGGATGTTTGTGGTATCCACCTGCAGGAATTCCTGCTGGGGATGCTTGCGGCCGCCCTGGGGGGGAACGGAAGCAACGGTCCCCTCCATGATCTTCAGCAGGGCCTGCTGAACCCCCTCCCCCGATACGTCACGGGTGATGGAGGGGTTGTCAGACTTGCGGCTGATCTTGTCGATCTCGTCAATATAGACGATGCCGCGCTGGGCCTTTTCCACGTTGTAGTCGGCCGCCTGGAGAAGCTTCAGGATGATGTTTTCCACATCCTCCCCCACGTACCCTGCCTCGGTCAGCGTTGTGGCGTCGGTCATGGTGAAGGGCACATCCAGGATGCGCGCCAGCGTCTGGGCCAGAAGCGTCTTGCCACAGCCCGTGGGGCCGATCAGCAGGATGTTGGACTTGGACAGCTCCACCTCGCCGGCGATGTTCTTGCCCAGGTGCGCCAGACGCTTGTAGTGGTTGTGCACGGCCACCGCCAGAACGCGCTTGGCCCGGTCCTGGCCGATGACATAGTCGTCCAGAACCTTGCGGATATCCTGCGGGGTCGGAACGGCATCACTTCCCGACCGGACCAGGACGGCCTTCGCCTCCTCGTGGATGATGTCCGTGCACAGGTCCACACATTCGTCGCAGATGAACACAGTCGGGCCGGCAATCAGCTTGCGGACCTCGTGCTGGTTTTTGCCGCAGAACGAGCAGTAGAGGGTGTTCTTTGTATCGCCAGTACCGGATTTCGTGGTCATGGGCGCCCCATTACTGAACCGGCACCATTATAGCACTTTTCCGGATATAAACCCATAAACGCACCTTTTTTCCGCATCATGCCTTTTCAGCGGGGCGGGCTGTCACCACCTCGTCAATCAGGCCAAAAGCCTTCGCCTCATCGGCCGACATGAACCTGTCCCGGTCCATGATCGCCTCGATCTCCGCCAGGGGACGGCCGGTATGTTTCACATAGATGCTGTTCAGCCGCTCCCGCAGCTTCAGGATCTCTTTCGCCTGGATCTCGATATCCGCCGCCTGTCCCTGCGCACCGCCGGAGGGCTGGTGCACCATGATGCGGCTGTTGGGCAGGGAGAACCGCTTGCCCGGAGCCCCCGCTGCCAGCAGCAGCGAACCCATGGAGGCCGCCTGCCCGACGCACACCGTGGTAACGGGACAGCGGATGTACTGTATGGTGTCATAGATCGCCAGACCCGAGGTCACAATCCCCCCGGGGCTGTTGATGTAGAAGGAAATATCCCGGGTGGGATTTTCTGATTCCAAGAACAGGAACTGGGCGCAGATCAGGCTGGAGACCACATCGTTCACCCCCCCTGTCAGGAAGATGATCCGCTCCTTCAGCAGGCGGGAATAGATGTCAAAGGCCCTCTCCCCCCGCCCGGTCTGCTCGATAACCATGGGAACCAGGGCGTTCATCTGTGCGTCCAGACTGCCGTGCATGCTTTCCTGCTCCGTATCTCTGATGGACATCAGGCGGCCTCGGCCTCCGGATCCTTCATCAACTCATCCACTGAAACATTCCTGTCGCTGACCTTTGCCTGGGTAACGATAAAGTCAACCACCTTGTCCTCGAACAGGGGGGCGCGAAGACTGTCCATGGCCTGCGGGTTGTTGCGAAAATACTCCATCACCTGCTTTTCCTGGCCCGGAAACCGCTGCATCTCCCTGAACATGGCCTGGTTCAGTTCTTCCCGGGCCACATGGATGTTGTTCCGGCGGCCCACCTCAGCCAGCAGAAGACCCAGACGGACCCGGCGCTCGGCAATCGACCTGTATTCCTTTTTCAGTTCTTCCTCGCTCTTTGCCTTGCCGGCCGCGGATCCATCCCGGCGCAGCTCTTCCTGCAGGCGGCTCCAGATCCCGGAAAATTCCAGATCGACCATGCCTTCGGGAATGGCAAAGCTGTGCCGGTCCGCCAGACTGTCCAGAAGCTGCCGCTTGACCTTCAGGCGGGCCACGCGGGCATAGTCCTCGCCCAGCCGCTCACGCACCAGCTTTTTCATCTCGTCCAGGCTCTCCAGCCCAAGATCCTTTGCCAGCGCGTCATCCAGGACTGGCGGGACAGACTCCCGCACTTCTTTTACATCAACCTCGAAAATACCCTGCTTTCCTGCCAGTTCCGTCGCGCCATAATCCGCAGGGAACGTGACGGTGACCTTCCGGTGATCACCGGCTTTCGCGCCTACCAGCTGGTCCTCGAACGTGTCCACCAGGCGCTTTGCGCCCAGCTCCAGGTGCGCGCCCCCGGCTTTCATGCCGGGCCATTCCTTCCCGTCCGCCGTGCCGCGGAAATCCACAACAACCGTATCGCCCATGGCAGCCGCCCGGGATACGGGATTCGTTGTGGCCCGGCTTTTGGCCAGACGCTCCAGCGCCTGGTCCACAGCACTGTCGGCCACGACAGCCACAGGCCTTTCCAGCGCAATACCACTGAGGTCACCCGGATCCACATCGGGCAGGATCTCGACAGCGATGGTGTATTCCAGATCCTTGTCCATGCCCCAGGACTTCACCTCGACCTTCGGACGCAGGGCCATGCGCAGGCCCCGGTCCTTCAGGGCTTTCTGGGCCCCTTCCTCGACCAGATCTTCCAGCACCTCTCCCATCACGGACTGGCCATAGCGCTGTTCCAGAAGGGCCATAGGAGCCTTGCCGGGGCGAAATCCGGGAAGGCGGGCTGTTTCCCCGACCTTGCGCAGGCGCCCTTCCATGCTTTTCCGGGCCTCGCCTGCCGGGCAGACAACCCTGAATTCGCGCCTCAGTCCTTCAGTTTTTGTTTCTGTGATCTGCATCGGGAAAACCTGTCTCCACTGTAATACCCAAACTGTATGCCCGAAACCTGGTGCGGGCGGAGGGACTTGAACCCCCACAACTTTCGTTACCGGAACCTAAATCCGGCGCGTCTGCCAGTTCCGCCACGCCCGCGCATGCGGCCCTGGACAGGGCCCTGACCAGTTCCCACAGGGTTTTTACAGCATGGGACTATCCATGCCAAGCAGGTTTTGGAGCAGGCTTTCAGAAATCCCGGAATTTCAGGCTGCGCAGCACTTCCGGCAACATTTCCGGAAGATCATCGGCCACCAGTCCCGGCCCGATGTCAGCCGCAGCCCTGCCATGCATCCACACCGCCATCGCCCCGGCCATGGGCGGCTCAACTCCCTGGGCCAGCAGGGAAGCTGTCATGCCGGCCAGCACATCGCCTGTGCCTGCGGTAGCCAGATCCGGCGGCGCGCCCGTATTGACCACAGCCAGCCCGTCAGGCGCAGCTACCGTTGTATCAGGCCCTTTCAGCACGACCGTGGCGCCGCTGCGGACAGCCCCGGCACGGGCCAGTGACAGCGAATCTCCCGACAGGGGAAGGCCTGACAGGCGGTGATACTCACCGCGATGGGGGGTCAGGACACACCGGGGCGAAAGGGCCGTGAAAAGAGCCGCGACGTTATCCGCAAAGGCAGACAGGGCGCCTCCGTCCAGGACCACGCTGCGGCTGGCGGCACAGGCCCGCAGCACAGCCTGGACCATCTGCCGCGTCCGCTCGTCCGGCCGCGCGCCCGGCCCGGCCAGAACCGCAGTGATTTTCCGGCTGTCCAGAAAGGCCGGCAGATCAGCGGGAGACGGCACAGGAACCACGATCAGGCTGGCCATGTCCGAGGCGTACACAGGAATGGCTTCGGGCGGACAGGCCACCGTGACCAGGCCTGCCCCCATGCGCAGGGCCGCCCGGGCTGCAAGGCGCGCCGCCCCCGTCATCTCTCCATCCCCCAGAACCAAGACATGCCCGCGGTCGTACTTGTGCCCGTCCGGTTTTGGCCAGGGAAAGCGGTCCAGCCACAGCCCGGGAGTATTCTCGTACACCCGGGGCTGGATCTCGGGCAGCACAAAATCGGGAATGCCCGCATCCACCAGGACGACCTCGCCGGCGTGGAAGCGGCCAGGCGCCAGCACATGCGCCGGCTTTTTACGGAAAAATGTTACGGTCAGACTGGCCTCAACCGCCGTACCCATGACGGCCCCCGTGTCCGCCCGGATTCCGGAAGGCATATCCACGGAAACCACAGGGCCACGCTGGCGGGTCATCCGGCCTGCAAGTTCTGCCGCCATACCCTCCAGCGGCCTGTTCAGACCTGCCCCGAACAGGGCGTCGATCACCAGAAGGTCATCCATGATTCCGTGGGGATCCGCAGGCTCGAGCGGCCCTGCCCACTGCCGGGCCGCCAGAGGGGCGCCGTCCGCAGGATCCTGCAGCACCATGACGCGGACGGGCCAGCCCCGCTGCTGCAGGTGACGCGCCGCGACGAATCCGTCCCCGCCATTCCTTCCGGGGCCGCAGACCACCAGAACCGGCTGGGGCGTAAACCGTTCCGCCACCACATCGGTAACAGCCACCCCGGCGCGCTCGATCAGCATGTCCGGGGTGATTCCGTATTCAAAGGTCAGCCGCTCGGCCTGCGCCATCTGCGCGGCTGTCACAATCTGGCCGGGAACTGCAGGTGCAGGTTTCATGAAAGCCTCCCTGGCAGGAAGGATACCGCAGGAAAAGACGGGGCAAAAGGCCGGAAAACAGCTTCAGGACCTCAGGGAAAATGGGGCGACCGACGGGACTCGAACCCGCGACAACCCGGACCACAACCGGGGGCTCTACCAGCTGAGCTACGGCCGCCACCGGCAGGATACCTAGGACCAATCGGCATCCAGGTCAAGGGTTCTGCCACAGGGGTACAACACCGCCCCGGGACTGATCAGGCTGCCGCCGCAGGGGTAGACCCTTTCCATACCGGCCGGGATTGCAGGGAGAATTCCAATACCCTGTCAAACACCTTCTGATTATCCAGACACTGGACCAGGGACTCCAGATCTTCACGCATCAGGACAACACCTTGCCGGTCATCCCTGTCCCGGGCCACCCGGATCGTGTGCGGCATGACAATACCACCACCAAATTCCCGGAAAAGAGAATGCCGGAGGACATCCCGCAGTCCCTTCCGGTCAAGAAGGGCACTCTCCAGTTCTGCATAGTCAAGGATTGCGCCTTCCACCTTTATGCCTCGCATGTCAGCATGATGGAGAAGCGCGCAGCTCAGATTGCGACCTTCCAGATT
>JALYJY010000057.1:0-3345 GCA_030775045.1 Pseudomonadota bacterium
GTGGTGCAGGAACGTCTCCTGGCGCCTGAAGAAGCCTTCCGCCTGGAAGGTGAAGCCGACGTCGCCGTGGTTGTTTCTTTGGCCCCCGGCCAGAAATGCGACCGCTGCTGGCAGATTTTGCCCGAGGTCGGCACCGTCAAGACCCACCCGACGGCCTGTAAACGGTGTGCTGGGGCGGTGACAACGTAATCTGCGCACCCAAAAATTGCGAATTACTTTCGCAGATTACCGTTAGTATAAGCGCATCGTTTAATTCAATATAACTACAGGAGCAAAAAATGTCTGAATACAAACCCGCAGTTCTGGATATACGACATCTGGCAAGTATGCCAGGAACGGCTGAGAGCAGACCCGGAGCGGGCGATGGCATTTATCTGGACAGACAGGAACATTTTGGCATATGGCTTGAAGATGACAGCGCTATACGTCTTGCAGGCTAGGAAACAGGGAATTTCTGCCTAGAAATACGCTTTGACCGAAAAAGAGAAGGGGCAAGAGAATTTCTTGCGGAGTTTCACCTTGGTTCCTGGACAGACGAAAATCTTGCCACACAGTATAAAAAGGAATTTCTCAAAATATTGAGTGAAGCTGGTTACACCCGCGTCAAGATTTCAGAGGAAGGGTATATGTTTGGTCCACCGAATCCTGATGATCTGAAAAAACCCGCCGCTCCTCTTCCGCCACCAAGCTTTTTTTGGGAATTTCTTATAGAAAATCAGACAAGCATGAAACCATTGCTTGGCGTTTTGGAAAAACTTGGAGTGCCGACATCAGAATGCGACAGAATTATCACGTCAGTAGATTCCAAGCGCAATGCACCAGATCGTCGAAATAACAATAAATTGAAAAGCCAAAGAGCAGCCGGATCTGGAAAGCCAGGGGAATTTAAAGGGAAAGAAGGAAGCAATCCTGAACAGCTCAAAAATCCCGCCAGGAGAAAAAGTCCTGGATCTGATGGGCCATCAGGAACGAAGTAATTCTTGCTGTCTTCTCGTCCCCGGCCAGAAATGCGACCGCTGCTGGCTCCGTCAAGGAGCATGCCACAGCCTGCAAACGGCGCGCAGATGCGGTGGCATAAATTTACCTCTCCCCTTTGAGGGAGAGGTCAAAACAAGGAACTGTAAATGACTACCACCCCCACCAAAGCCTTCACCACCGACCCGGTTCTGGTCGACGTGCCCATGCCCATTATCACTCCGCGGCTGATCATTCGCCCCGTGCAAGCGGGGGATGGAAAAACCATTGCCGAAGCCTCGGCCGAAACCCTGGATCAACTGTATCTGTGGATGGACTGGGCCCGGAACCGGGAAGATGCAGGCAATCCTGAACTGAAAGAAATCTATGCACGAAAGGCCTGGTCCCGCTTCCAGAACCGCGAAGATCTGAGCATGATCGGGATTGAACGGACAACAGGAACACCCGTTGTCTTCACCGGCCTTCACGGCGCCGACTGGCGCATCCGGCGGTTCGAGATCGGCTACTGGATCCGCAAGAGCGCTCAGGGCAAAGGCTATGCGACCGAGGCCGCCAATGCCCTGCTGCGTTATGCGTTCGGCGCGCTGTCGGCCCGTGTGGTGACCATCGGCCACGCGGAGGGCAACGAGGCCAGCCGCGCCATCATCGAAAAACTGGGCTTCACCCACGCCATCCGCCAGCCCTGGAACTGCGAGATGCCCGACGGCACCCTGGTGGACGGCCACGGATACTACCGCACCCACACCGAGGGCCTCCCCCCGCTGGACGTGACGTGGGGGAAGGAGCCATAAATGACCCACACCATCCGCGCTGCCCTTCCTTCTGATTTTACCCGGCTGGTCGAATTCCTGGCTCTGATTGACGCTGAAACCAGCCGGCCGCTGGGCAGAAAATTTATTGAAACATGGTTGTCCAATTCATGCCGCTGTCCCCGGTTTCTGGTTGCTGTGGAGAATGAGAAAATCATCGGAGCCTCCGCCTGGTCAGAAGAGCTTTTTACTCTGGAGGTCTGGGGCATCAGCTGGGTTGCTGTTCACCCTGACCGGCGCAACAAGGGAATTGGCCAGGCGCTGGTCCAGGCTTGCCTCGATGAAATTTCCCGCGCAGCCGGAAAAACAGTCACCGTCATTCTGGCCGCCTATCCGGACAAGGCGAAACTCTACGAACGCCTTGGCTTTCAGAAAAGCGGCCAGAGTCACGTCGGCGGCTGGTTCATGACAAAAATATTAAAGACTGCCAAATGACACGCTTCCAGCCTCCGTTTTTCTGCACCGCCTGGAAAACGGATATAGTTTCGCAGATCTGGTCTAGAATTCAGGCTTGTAAAATAAACAGATGAGAAAATTATGCCCGCCATAAGTGATGCCTATATAACTATCAATGCATTGGCAAAAATATGCATGACCTGTCTGGATGCTGTTATTTTACGTCGAGATTTCCTGAGTCCGGCCGGCCAGAAGTGGTTTGATGCAGACGATCTCTCCCCTTTTCCGGATAACAAAAGCGATGCTGTATTAAAATTTCTGGGGCAGGAGGCAGAAAGACTGAAAAAAGCTTTTGCAGCAAGAGAAGCAATGCTTGGATCTGCTACGATAAAAAACGGAAACTTGGTTTTTTCATGCAAATCTCCCGGCGAGTCAGATGAAGACTGCTATTGGCGCCGTCTGGCAACTACATTGGGAAGAACCATCACAGAAACCAGACAACTGGTTAATGGCGCTGTACGTTCGGGACAAAGTTATGAAGCGCCTCCGAAAATAGCTTCCTTCGAGCTCTTTCCTCTATGGTAAAACCCGTATCGAAGACCTCCTCTCGCTGGATGTCAGGTGGGGAAGGAGTAACACATAATTTGCATCTCTACTTGCCTGTCCGCCGAAATCCTGACAAAGGCAGAAGGGAGAGGTAAAATAAAGGACGCCACAATGACCCGCCTTCTCCTCGCCTCGAACTTGCGGGATTTTACGCCAAAGCTGGACCGGGTGTTTGACCGGCCACTGGCGGAGATGGCCGTGGTGTGCATTCCCACCGCAGCGGCGGGGGAGGACAACATCGACCGCTGGTTGATCCCGGAAAAGGCGGCCCTGCGTGACCGGGTGAAAAGCTTCACCGAATTCGACCTGCAGGGCAAAACGCCGGAGCAGGTCCGCCACGCCTTGGCCCACGCCAATATTATCTGCTTGACCGGCGGCAACACGTACTTCCTGCTGGAACATGTTCAAAAGAGTGGCTTTGCACAGGCCCTGAAGCCCTGCCTGGACCACGGCGCGTGGTACGTGGGCGCCAGCGCGGGCACTGTGCTCGCCTGCCCGGATATCGACTATATCCGTGCCATGGACAAACCGGACCGGGCCCAGCTGACAGACTTTACAG
>JALYJY010000057.1:3355-11712 GCA_030775045.1 Pseudomonadota bacterium
CTGGTCATGCCCCACGCAAACTGCCCGAACTACGGCCCCATCGCCCAAAAAATCATGGCCGGCCTGAAACACCAGCCCCGCCGCGTCATCCCCCTGAACGACAACCAGGCGCTGGTGGTGCGGGGCGGCAGCATGGATATCCTGTAACAATGTCCATGATCCAGGTGACACGCCGCATCGCCATCCACGAAGATGAGCTGGAGGAAACCTTCATCACAGCCTCAGGCCCCGGTGGCCAGAACGTCAACAAGGTGGCCACAGCCGTCCAGCTGCGCTTTGACGTGGCCCGTTCTCCCTCCCTGCCGGACGATGTGCGCCAGCGTCTGACAGCCCTGGCCGGAAACCAGCTGACGAAAGACGGTGTGTTGGTCATCCTGGCCCGTCAGTATCGCAGCCAGGTCCAGAACCGGGAGGACGCCCGCGCCCGTCTTGTGGACATGATCAGGCAGGCCGCCGTGCCCCCTGTCCGCCGCCGCGCCACGCGCCCTACCCGGGCCAGCAAACAGCGCCGGCGGGAAGCCAAAAGCGCCCGCGCCGCCGTCAAGCGCACCCGCGGCCGGTTTTCGGGGGAGTAAGCCCCTTTACCCCCTCTCCCTGCGGGAGAGGGCCGGGGTGAGGGTTCCCTTCGCACAAAAAAGAAACTAGAGTCCGCCCATGTTTGGTATTTTCGGAAAAAAAGCGGCGCCAGCCCAGGAAACTGCTCCTGAACAAAAACAGGATCAGCCAGAATCATGGCTGTCCCGCCTGCGGCAGGGGCTGGGGCGCTCATCCTCCCGTATGACGGAAGGCATCGCCGGCATTTTCACAAAGCGGCGGCTGGACGACCAGGTCCTGCAGGATCTGGAGGACCTGCTGGTCATGGCCGATCTGGGACCCGCTACAGCCGCCGGCCTGGTGGAAGACCTGCGCCGGGAGCGTTTCGGGAAAGATATCGCACCAGAAGAAGTCAGGGCTTTTCTGGCTGAAAGAATTGCCGCCATCCTGGCCTCTGTGGCCCGGCCCCTGAAGCCCGATCCCGCCCATAAACCCCATGTGATCCTGGTGGTGGGCGTCAACGGCGCGGGCAAGACCACCACCATCGGCAAGCTGGCGGCCCAGTACAGGACGCAGGGGAAAAAGGTCATGATTGCTGCCGGGGACACCTTCCGCGCTGCCGCCGTGGACCAGCTGAAAGTCTGGGGCCAGCGGGCCGGTGTACCTGTCATTGCAAAGGAAACCGGCGCCGATGCGACGGGACTGGCTTTCGAGGCGCTGGAGCAGGCCCGGAAGGAGCAGGCCGATATCCTGCTGGTGGACACCGCCGGCCGCCTGCAGAACCGGGCGGGCCTGATGGCCGAATTGCAGAAGGTTGTGCGGGTACTGCAGAAACAGGATCCGCAGGCCCCCCACTCCACGGTGCTGGTGCTGGATGCCACCACGGGCCAGAACGCCCTGTCACAGGTGAAAGTATTCCGCGAGATGGTGGCCGTCAACGGCCTGGTCCTGACAAAACTGGACGGATCGGCCCGGGGTGGTATTGTGGTCGCCATCGCCCGGGAGCATAACCTGCCTGTTCATGCCGTGGGCGTGGGCGAAGGCATTGATGACCTTCATCCCTTTGACCCGCAGGATTTTGCCCGCCTGCTGGTGGGCCTGTAACAAGGGTTCAGACTCAATCATTCTTCCCATCCTGCGCGTAGCGGCGCGCCTTGCCCGGCCAGGAAAAGACCGCCGCCTGTGGCAGTCCCCACAGGCAAGGGCTTTGACGCAGACGGAAAGACGTGTCGCCGCGCCCGAAGGGTTGCACGGAAAGAGGGCATCTGCTGTGTCATCAGGCTCGCCGGAAGGATCCACTTCCGGCTGCGCCTGCTTCCTTGCATTTACCGCTTTTCCGTGGCAACAGGATGGGGAGAATGATTGAGGCTGAACCTTGGGAGCAAAACCATGGCTCTGCGTGAGCGCCTGAACGAAGCCCTGAAAGACAGCATGCTGAAAAAGGACATGCGGGCTGTCTCCACCATCCGCATGGCACTGGCTGCCGTCAAGGACGCGGACATCGCGAACCGGACCAGCGAAAGCAGGGAAGGCATCAACGATGCCGGCGTTATGGGCGTCCTGCAGGGCATGATCAAGAAACGCCGGGACTCCATCGCCCTGTATGAACAGGGCGGGCGCAAGGATCTGGCAGAGCAGGAAGCCGGCGAGATTGCCGTCCTGGAAAAATTCCTGCCACAACAGATGGACCAGGAAGGCATGAAAAAGGCTATCCAGGCGCTGATTGCCGAAACCGGCACCTCCGGAATCAAGGATATGGGCCGCGTGATGGCCGAGCTGAAAACCCGCCATGCCGGCCAGATGGACTTCGGCCAGGCCAGCGGAATGGTCAAAACCCTGCTGTCCGGCCAGGGCTGAAGGACATAGCCGATTTCATGACTTGATCCGGAAACGCAGGTATGCTGCTCTGACAGCCGGATCTTCCACCTGCAGGAGGCAATATCATGAAAAAAGACATTCTTCTTCTGGCACTGGCACTGGTTCTGGTTCCCTCGCTGGCCACAGCCCAGGGAAAAAAACCCTCCCGGGCAGAAACCCTCCGGCAGCTGGAGGAAAAGGAACAGGTGAAAACCATCTTCCTGAACCAGTTTGGCGGCCTGGGATTTTCGGGAATTACCTTTTTCGAGAAACAGGGCGACCGCTATCGCGCCGTTATCACAACGCCCATGCGCAATACCGCCATGGTCGAGATTGATCCCCTGACCGGCAACATCCTGACCATGGGGCCGGTGACAGGCCAGACAGCCAGGTCTTCTTCCGGGCTGGCCAACAGCGGCCCGGCCGGTGAGGCCGCCGCCGCGGGCGAATCCCCCTGGCCCCGGGTCCAGTGGCAGAATGAATACGCCGTGACGCCGCAGCCCGTGCCGCAACAGCCTGTCACCCGCGTCATGACCCAGCCCTGGGGCCAGACATCGGGCTGGGACGGGGGAACCGGCTGCACGGCTGGCTGGAGAGATCTGAACAACAGGATCAATGGCCTCGACCAGGGCCGCAGGCTGGAGGCCCGCCAGCAGATGCTGCGGGTCTGGGACCTGAACGCCTCGGGCCAGACACCGGAATGCATCGCCGCGCGCCAGAGCCTGGACAGCCTGGTTCGCTGATCCGTTCACAGCTTCCGGAGGGCGCCTGATGGCCTCCTCCGGAAAAAGCCCGTTGACCCGTAGGCCCAACGGCTATAAGAAGCTGTTTCGAAAGCTGCCTTCCCGCAGTATGACCTCGTAGCTCAGCCGGTAGAGCATCTGACTTTTAATCAGAGGGTCTCGGGTTCAAATCCCGACGAGGTCACCATTTTCCTGCTTTCATTTCAAACTTTAGCGTTCTGGCCGGCTTCGTCCCGGCCCAGGAACTGCTGCACCACCAGCGGAAGGTGCTTTTCCAGCCACCGGGCCATTTCCTCTTCTTCCTTCAGGATCTCGCCGCAGATGCGGGCAATTTCCTCCTCACCGGCCTTCTGGGCCGCGGCGATAAGAACCTTGTAGTTCCCGATCTCATAATGTTCGAACACATATCCGGCCACGCTGCCCTTGACGATTTCGTCGGACACAAAAAGGCCGCTCATGGCCTGGGCGAATCCCACCATCTTTCCCATGGTGGTCTTGAAGACCGAGGTATCCTCACCCAGGCGCTTCAGGCACTGCTCCAGCCTTTCCGCCTGGTTTTTTGTTTCCTGGACATGGCGGGATATCCGTTCCTTCAGCTCGGGATAGTTTTTGATGCGGTCCGCCTGCCTTTCCATCATCTCGATGGCCTGATGCTCCATGGCATAGGCGTCACGCAGCCAGTGGACAAGGTTTTGACGTGCAGTGGTCATAGGTTCCTCCCCGTTGTTCAGGGAGTTAACGGGTCAGCCAGGGCCCTGTTCCCCGCCCTATCCTTCTGCTCATGCGGGTTGCGATATGTACGTCCCCCCTCACCTTTCCCGCAGGCTTTCTCCGGTGTGTTTCTGCAAGGGGCTCAAAAGATAGCTGATGATGCGGCGCTGTCCGGTTCTGATTTCGGCGGACAGGGTCATGCCGGGGGTCAGGTGGACCGTGCGGCCATCCACGTCCAGCGTGGTTTTGTCCAGGCGGATCCGGGCGGCATAGACAGCTCCTGCGGGCGAGGTCTGTTCCGAAGGTTTTTCGGGCGGCGCGTTCGTACCGGTCACGCGCGGCGGGGTGACGGCATCACGGCTCACATCCAGAATTTTCCCCTCGATAAAGCCATAGCGGGTATAGGGAAACGTCTCCAGCTTCACCACCACGTCCTGGCCCGCCTCCACAAAGCCAATGTCCCGGTTTTCCACCCACGCCCGGACCTCCAGCGCGTCTTCCTGCGGCACGATCACCAGCAGTTCCTGCGCTTCCTGCACCATGCCGCCCACCGTGTGCACGGCCATCTGCTGCACCGTACCGGAGACCGGCGCCGTCAGCGTGCGGCGGCCCAGGCGCTCCCTGGCCTTGATCAGCTCCTGCTCCGCCGCGCTGTTTTTCTGTTCGGCCTGCGCCAGATCCGCCGTGGTGCGCGAGCGGAAATCGGCCTCCTGCTGGACGATATTTTCCTGCAGGGAGTCGTATTTCGCGGCCAGTTCCGCCAGGCGGCTGTCCGTCATGCGGCGGTCGTACTCCGCCGTGTTCAGGATCTGCCGCTGCTCCACAGCCGCCAGTTTCGATACCGATCCCTTGACGGCCAGCGCCTCGTGGGCCTCCGTCTTCTGGCGGATCAGGGGCAGGTTCAGGTCCAGCTTTTCCGCCTCGGTCTGCAGGGTTTTCTGTTCGGCCTCCAGCTGGGCGCGGGTGGCCTCCAGCCCCGCCAGCCGGGCGTTCTGCTCGCTGGCCAGGCTCTGCAGCAGGGCCCTTTGCCGCTCTGCAATGTCCGCGGGAATGCCGGGCGGGAGGTCCATCGCCGCACCGGACAGCAGGGCCCGGAGCCGGGCAATGTCGGCCACGGCTTCCACCCGTTCGCGCTCCAGCCGGTCCACGTCGGCCCGGGCGTCTGCAGCCTCCAGCGAAACCAGCGTGTCGCCCGCGCTGACGTGCTGTCCGTCTTTCACATGAATATCTTTGATTTTCGACAGTTCCGGCGCCTGGATGACTTTCACGCGACCCGTGGGGACAAGCTGCCCCTGCGCCACCGCCACCACATCCACGTGGCCGAAAATGGCCCACAGGATTGCTGTCAGGACCAGACCGCACAGGCTGAGGGCCGTCACGCGGGCCACAGGCGAGGGCGGCGTTTCGGTGACTTCCAGCACCGCGGGCAGAAAAGCCTGCTCGTCGGTTTTCGGGGTGATTTCAAGGCGGGAGAGCATCACGCCACCGCGCCGATCTGGTGGCGGTGGAGGGCGGCATAGCGCCCGCCTTTCCCCAGAAGCTGGTCGTGCGTTCCATCCTCAACAATACGGCCTTGCTCAACCGTGATGATGCGGTGACAACTGCGCACGGCCGCCAGCCGGTGCGCAATGATGATCACCGTGCGGCCCTGGCAGATGGCGCGCATATTGGCCTGGATGGCATGCTCGCTTTCCAGGTCCAGGGCGCTGGTGGCTTCGTCAAAAATCAGGATGCGCGGATTTGTGACCAGGGCCCGGGCGATGGCGATGCGCTGTCGCTGGCCGCCGGAAAGGGACGCGCCGCGCTCTCCGATCAGGGTGTTGTACCCCTCCGGCAGGGCGCAAATGAACTCGTGCGCCCCGGCCAGTTTTGCGGCCTGGATCACACGCTCCAGCGGAAGGCCAGGGTCGGCCAGCGCGATGTTCTCCTGCACCGTGCGGTGGAACAGCATGTTCTCCTGCAGCACCACGCCCACCTGGCGGCGCAGCTGCGCCGGGTCGATCAGCGCCAGATCCACGCCGTCCACCATGACCCGGCCGGCCTCGGGAATGTACAGCCGCTGGATCAGTTTGGTGAGAGTGCTCTTGCCCGACCCCGAGGGGCCTACGATCCCCAGGCTCTGCCCCGCGGGGATGTCCAGGCTGATATCCTGAAGCGTCGGCCCGCCGTCGGGGCGATAGCGGAACGTGACGTGGTCCAGCCGGATGTGGCCTTTGATGTGGGAGAGAACGCTCTGCCCCGAACCCGCAGCAGGCTCGGCGGGCGTATTGAGAATATCGCCCAGACGATCCACCGCCATGCGCGCCTGGCAGAAATCCTGCCACAGCTGGGCCAGGCGCAGCACCGGCCCGGTGACGCGGCCGGACAGCATGTTGAACGCAACCAGCCCGCCCACAGTCAGCCCGCCGTCCATGACCAGCCGGGCCCCCACGTACAACGTCGCTGCCATGGCCAGTTTCGAGATCAGCTGGCACAGCTGCCCCGCGATATTCGACAGCTGGGAGGCGCGGAAACCGGCGCACACATAAGCGGCCAGCTGCTCCTCCCACCGACGCTGAACCTGCGGCTCGCACGCCAGGGATTTCAGGGTCTCGATACCGGTGACGCTTTCCACCAGGAAGGACTGGTTCTCGGCCCCACGCGCGAATTTTTCCTCTACCCGCCGCTGGAGCATGGGCGTAATCGCCACCGACAAGCCGACAAACAGCGGCACCGTGGCCAGGGTAATGGCGGTCAGGGCGAGGCTGTAACTGGCCATCACGCCCAGGAACACAAACACGAACGCCAGATCGATGGTGAGGGTGAGGGCCGAGCCGGTCAGGAACTGGCGGATGGTTTCCAGCTCACGCACCCGCGCCACGCTGTCCCCCACGCGGCGGCTGGAGAAATACGCCTGCGGCAGGCGCAGCAGGTGGGAAAACAGCCGTGCGCCCAGGATCACATCGATGCGGCTGGTGGTGTGGGAAAAGGTATAGGTGCGCAGGGCGGTGAGCAGCACCTCGAACACCGACACGGTGACCAGAGCAATCATCAGGACATCCAGTGTGGTCATGCCGCGGTGGGCCAGCACCTTGTCGACGATGACCTGGAAGAACAGCGGACTGATGAGCGCGAGAATTTGCAGGACGAAAGAGACGGTGAGAACTTCCGCAAACAGGCGTTTGTGTCTGACGATCTCCGGCCAGAACCAGGACAGGTCAAAGCGCCGCGCCGCGTCCAGCAGGCTGGCCCGTTTGGCGATGAGAATAACCTCGCCGGTCCAGTACTCTTTGAATGCGTCCAGTTCTGTAACGGTGGGTTGTTTTGCGCCGGCTTCCTGGAAAAGAACCTTGCCCTCTTTCACGGCCATCAGGACGATCCAGGAACCATCCCGGCGAAGGGTCAGCGCCGGACAGGGCGTTTTTTCCAGCCGCCCCACAGAGGACTGGATGGCCCTGGCTTTCAGCTGGAGTTTCTGGCGTGCCGCCCTGACCAGATCGAGGCTGGTAAATACTCCTGTTGAGCCACGGGCATGGACGAGGTTTTCCGGATCAACAGAAATACCATGGAACCGCGCGATCAGGCTCAGCCCCCACACGCCGGTGTCAAAGGGCGGTTGAGGCGAAGAAGAAACGTCAGGCATACTTTCCCACCCTACGCCGCCTGCCTCATCCAGGGTGCTGCGAGAGCAGGGGCGGAGTGTTCCTCCATGGCAGCGGAAAGGCTGACCGGGCCCATGGGAGTGGGAGCGAAGGCTGCGGCGGCCTGGATGATCTGGCCTATCTGGTGATCCAGCTGCTGGTCGTGGAAGCCTGCCGCGGTGTTCGCAGCGGGCGGGACTGGTACAGTGGTGCCGTTCCACAGCTGGATGTTTTCGATGGTCCAGGGGTTGCCGGTGTCCGGGTTGTACTGGTTGCGGATGAGGATCTGGTCTGCTGTGCCGTTGCGGGAGACCAGCAGGTCGTTGCCCTGTGCGGTCAGGCTGATCTGGCTGGCTGATGTGACGCCGTCCCACAGGCGCAGGGTATCAGTGCCGCCGGTGTCCTCGACGGTGTCCTGGCCGCTGCCGGCGATGTACAGATCGTCACCCAGAGCGCCTTTCAGGGTATCGTTGCCTGCGCCGCCCAGAAGCGTGTCATTGCCCGTATTGCCGATGAGAGTGTCGTTGCCGTCGCCGCCGAAGAGGGTGCTGTCCAGTGTGCCCGAGACCAGCGTGTCGTCCCCGGCCTCGCCGTTCATGAACCAGCTGCCCTGCATGTGGTCGTTACCGTCGCCGCCGAACATGATCTCGGGGCCGGACATGTGATCGTTGCCGCCGTGGCCGTACATCATGCCGCCATCCACCATGCCGAGCATGGTATCGGCGCTGTCGCTGCCCTGCCAGGTGAAGGCGCTGTAGAGGGTGATCAGCTCATCGTCGAGCTGGAGGAACTCGACAGCCCGGGTGCTGGCCCAGTCGTCGAGAACGAACGAGGCCGAGCCGTCCCTGTAGCCGACGACCAGATCGCCGGTGTCGTTGAGGTACATGGAGAT
>JALYJY010000058.1:0-2890 GCA_030775045.1 Pseudomonadota bacterium
GATATCGGACTGTGCATCCATCAGGCCAAAGATCCGGCCTGCTGCACCGGCGGCCCGCTGCAGGTCGCCCACCACCTCGCTGATCGCTCCGACCGACCCTGCCACCACCACGGCGTAGAACACAAAGGATGACAGCTGGCCGCTGGTCATGCGGCCGGCCAGCACGTCATGGCCGCCCACCCACAGGACCAGGCCCACCCCGCCGAACGCCAGCAGGATCACCAGAGCCGTGAGAAAGGCCCGCAGGCGCACCCGGTGCATGGCGGTGTCAAAGGCCTCCTCGGCCGTTCCGGCAAAGCGCTCCTGCTCATTGGCCTCACGCGTGAAGGCCTGGACGGTGCGGATGGCAGACAGGACTTCTTCGGCCCGCGCGCCCACATCCGCAACAGATTCCTGGCTGCTGCGGGACAGGCGTCGTACCTTGCGGCCCAGAACAAGGATCGGCGCCACCACAAGGGGAACCATCACAAATACAAGGCTGGTGAGCCTGGGGCTGGTGACCATGAGCAGTCCCGCGCCCCCGGAAAACAGCAGGATATTGCGCAGGGCTGTGGAGACGGACGATCCCACAACGGTCTGGAGAACAGTCGTGTCCACGGTCAGGCGGGACAGGATATCACCGGTGCGGTGGGTCTCGAAAAAAGCCGGGCTGAGGCGGACAATATGGCTGAACAGGGCCTTGCGGATATCTGCGATGACCCGCTCCCCGATCCGGGAGACCAGAAAAAAGCGCCCGTAGGTGGCCAGCGCCAGGATGCACACAGCTGCCAGCAGGGCCATCAGGGCCCGGTCCATTACCTCCGGATGGCCGGTGGCAAAGCCCCGGTCGATCAGCAGACGCAGCCCCTGACCCAGCGCCAGAACGGTTCCGGCTGAGATTACCAGCGCGACGATGGCCCCGGCGATCTGCAGGCGGCAGGATTTCAGGAATGGCGTGAGGCGGCGCAGGGGGCTCATGAAGCAGGCCTTTCATACCGGCCGCCGATCAGGAATTCCCGGTTGCCTTCCGGGCCTGTAATGGGACTTTCTGTCACCCCCAGCACATGCCAGCCCGGCTGGTCAGACAGCCAGGTGGAGATTGTCTGGCAAACTTCCTCATGCAGGTCCGGGTCACGGACCACACCGCCCTTGCCGACCCTCTCCTTGCCCACCTCGAACTGCGGTTTGATCAGGGCCACCAGAAAGGCCTGTGGCGCCACCAGGGCCATGGCGGCGGGAAGCACGGTGCGCAGACCGATAAAGCTGGCGTCGCAGACGATAACATCCACAGGATCGGGGATCTGGTCCCGCGTCAGGTGACGGGCGTTGGTCTGCTCCATCACCACCACGCGCGGATCCTGGCGCAGCTTCCAGGCCAGCTGGCCCTGGCCCACATCCACCGCATAGACCTTTACTGCGCCCCGGGACAGCAGGACATCCGTAAATCCGCCTGTGGAAGCTCCGATATCGAGACAGGTGTGGCCTGTTACGTCGATGCTGAAATACTCCAGGCCTTTTTCCAGTTTCAGACCGCCGCGGGATACCCAGGGATGGTCCTGGCCTTTCAGGTGGATCTCTGTTTCGGGGGCTATGGCATGCCCGGGCTTGTCCAGCCGCTGTGTCCCGGAAAAGACAAGGCCTGCGAGAATGACCGCCTGGGCGCGGGTGCGGCTTTCGGCCAGTCCCCGTTCCACCATGGCCTGATCGAGGCGTATCTTCCCTGTGGCCATCGGGTTACAGCGGGCCCCGCTTGCGGGCAACAGGGCTTTCGTTCTTCACGTCATAGGCCCGCACCAGACCTTCGCTGCCGGTTTCCACCAGCAGAATGGCCTTGCCCGTTTTCAGGACGGGGTGGGTGGACACAGGAATGCCGGGCAGCATGCACACCCTGCCGTCGCCATAGCGGATGGTGAGGTCGGGACCGGTCAGGGAATAGACCGCATCTTTCCCGTCAGCCTCCAGATCCTGGATGGCGATCAGGATTTTCCCGCTGTCATTTTCGGCAATGTGATAGACGTCGATGCGCCGGGGATCGGCCATGGCTTTGTCCTTTGGAATTCTGATGCCAGTATAGGCCGGATCATGTAAAATGGAACTGTAAAAACCACAGGACTGTCATGCCTGAAAAGCAGAAATTCATCGTCGGGATCAGCGGGGCTTCGGGGATTGTTTATGGCATTCGCCTGCTGCAGGTGCTGAAGCCCATGCCGCAGATCGAGACGCACCTGGTCATGAGTCGCTCGGCCGAGGTGGCGCTGGCGCATGAAACAGACCTGAAGGTGAAGGACGTGACGGCGCTGGCGGATATAGTCCATGCGCCCCACGACATTGCCTCGTCCCTGTCCAGCGGCAGCGTGAAGACCCTGGGCATGGTGATTGCGCCCTGTTCCATCCGCACCATAAGCGAGATTGCTACCGGTGTGACGTCAACCCTGCTCAGTCGCGCGGCTGACGTGACCCTGAAGGAGCGTCGCCGGCTGGTCCTGCTGCTGCGGGAGACGCCGCTGCACCTGGGGCATATACGCACCATGGCGCAGGTGACCGAGGCGGGAGCCATCGTCATGCCCCCGGTGCCGGCGTTCTATATCCGGCCCCGGTCGGTGGAGGACCTTGTGGATCACACGGTGGGACGCGTGCTGGACCTGTTCGGGATCGACACCCCCTTGGTCCGCCGGTGGAAGGAAGAGGGGGAAAATTGACCCTCAGGCCCGGGGCGCCGGAGCAGCCTGTACCGTGTTGTGCCGGAGCATTTCCATAACAGCTGCAGTGACTTCAGCGGCAAAGGCCCGGGCCCGCTTTTCTGCCGGATTCTGATGATAGGGGATCTGTTTTGTCGGACCTGCAACCCCCTGATGGCGGTCCACCAGATGGCTGGCCTCGTGCAGGACAGCGTTCAGAGCGGTGGTAAAGT
>JALYJY010000058.1:2900-11689 GCA_030775045.1 Pseudomonadota bacterium
AAAGTTATCCAGCTTCGCAAGCGGGTGCATGTTCAGCCAGATGATGGACCGCTCCCGGTCAACATAGCCCCTCCGGATCCCGTTTCCGGATGGCTCTTCATTGAAAATCTGCACGGCAATATCCGGCATGCCACAGGCCGCTGCGGCACAGTCTGCCACCGACTGCAAGAAAGCCTGTCTCTGCTCCCGGTCCAGCTGTGACCATACGCCGGCTGTCCTGCTGATGTCCGGAATGGACATGATCCGGCCAATCAGAGACCTGGCTGTTACAGCCTGCCAGGTTGATGCCTCCAGGGGACCGGTATTGTCCGCCACGCCAGCAGAAGAGAGAAAAGCTCTCAGATCACCACCACATCCACCTCCGCCGCCACAGCCGGAATCCGCTCCGCCACCATCTCCACCGCCGCCGCTACAGCCGGGTTCTGCGCCACTGCCATGCCCGGCACTATGTGCACCGTTGCTGCATCCGGGTTCTGCGCCGCCGCTGCGGCCGGATGTATGCCCGGGCCCGTCGTGGGGAGAGGCAAAAGCCTGGTTTGCAAGGAAGGTATTCAGATCCTCATTCGTAAAGGGAGGATCATAAAAGGAAGGGCTATGACTGTCCCCCACAACGGCCTGACCTGATGAGCCGGGATCGCCGTTCTGTGATGTGCCATTCTGCTTCAGCTGGTTCAGTGAGTTCAGCAAGCTGGCAGGCTTGTACTGCTCAAGATCTTTTTTCATCTGCGGGCTGGCTGTGGCAAGAACAGTGTCAACAGCCTTTCCACGCAGACCCGGTATCAGTCCTAGGGCCTCTTCAAACAGGGACCTTTTCCTGTTCTTCGGGGAACATTTCCAAAGATCCTCGAGAACCGTTCTACAGCCCTGTGTCGGCGCCGTCAGGATCTGCAGTCTCTGTTCTGCAGCAAGTATCTTCCATGCATCTGAGTTGAGCAGATTTTCAATGACAACAAGGCCTTTTGCCGTTTTCCACCTGTTTCCGGACAGGGCCGTTACAAGACCGTCATAAAGCTCGCTGATCTGCAGGACAGTCTGTGCAGCACGTCTCGTCTTTTCCGGGCGTGCCCTGTCCAGTTCCTTCGATTGCGCCTCAACCAGGACCAGAAGCGCCCTGCGCTGTGCAGTCCTTGCCTTGATCCAGCCGGCCCGCTGGCCCAGGGCACCAAGGAAATCTCCCTGTGGAAACTCCGGGGGGCGTTTGAAACAGGCAGCTTGCTTAATGGCATTATCCAGGGGCATGACCAGAGGAACAATATCTTCGGGTTTCGCCTGCCGGACTGTGTGCAGGGCATCGGCTATATCCTGGTTCAGGCCCGTTGTCAGGACAGTGCGCGCCCTGTCAAGAATTCCGTGGGGAGACTGCAGAATCTGTCCAGGCGCCCGGGAGAGGAAGTCTGCCAGCGCCTGGCTGACTTTCAGTTTTTCAGCATACTGTGTCAGGGATTGGTGAACTGCAGGCCCGTGAACCCCGGTTTCCTCTTCCAGGATCCTTTTCCATTCTTTGCCGAAAACAAACCATCTGGCCATGTCAGGCTCCATAAAGCTTTTCCGGGATTATGACGCCCGGAAATACTTTCGTCCCTTGGAAAAAGTGGTGTCAGGAATCTGCTGACCTGTCCTGTTGCGCCTGTTCCTGAACCAACTGTTGACCGGCCATGTTTTTGCCCTGAACCATTCCTGTTTCCGGGGGACCATAGTCCCAAGGAATACTTTCGCGCCAAACAAATATTTCCGGACACAGGAAAATGGCCAGTACAGAATGTTCTGTACTGGCCTCTGGTTTACTTGGGATCAGATCCGCAAATCAGGGGTTGTTACGCGGCCCAGCAGGGCGCAGGTCTGCCCCGGGGGAACGGTAATATTCCCCTTGTTGTCAGTTTTGGGTATGACCAGACGATAGCTGTTGCCATCATCCGGGACTGTAAAGGCGGGTTTGCCATCCACCTCTGTGATAACCTGACTAGGCTCGACCGGCATGAAGTTGTAAAATCCGGCCTGCGCAAACACGGCGCCTTCCACCGCCGGGATGCGTTTGACCAGATGAACGCGGGAAGGATTTTTCCCGTCGGCCAGAAGTCCGGAGGGTACATCCGGTTTCATGTGATCCTCCGGAATCATCCCCATGAAACGCAGAAGGTTGACTGCAAGGTGCCATGCCGATCCTGCACTGGCGGGATCGTCGTGATGGCCGCACTCGGCCACCAGCGCTTTTCCTCCCAGGCTTTGTATGTACATGGCCAGGTCATACTCCTGGCCGTGAAGCTCAGGCCAGCCTGTAACCTGTGTGGGAACCCCGAGGGCTGAAAGCATCTCCTGGTTTTCAGGATGGTCCAGAAACCCGAATACGGGGAGGGGATTGACCGGATCAAATACGGTCTTTCCGCCCATGGTATGCAGATCAAGCGCAGCATCGGGTTTGATGCTGTCGCACAGTTCTTTCAGTTCGCGGGCCGGTATGGACTCATATCCGGCTCCGGCCGCATCGGGGTTGTTGATACAGCGGGCCATATCGGTATCGACAGACCGTTTTCCAAGAATGCAGGCCAGCGGGTTGGCGTTCTGGACAACAACCAGCTTTCCACCGGTTATCAGCGGCTGTTTCAGGACAGAAGACAGGAAATCCTGGGCACCTCTCCGGGAGCCGCGTTCGTTCCCGTGAACGCCAGCAAAGACAGCGGCTGTCGGCCCGTCTCCCATGGCGACTTCAGTGATAAATATTCCGGAAGGCGTGGCCCGGGATCTGATATGCATTTTCATCTTTTGTCTCCGTGTATGCATCGGGGAAAAGCCAGGCACGGAAAAAAAGGCGGCACAACAGATCCTGCCCCATGCCAGGACAGGCTGCAGGGACCGTGTGATGTCAGAAGGAAGAAGAGAAAAATCCTGTCAGAATGAAGACATCACGCCAGTCCGCCGCCGGTACGTCGGCGCCGGATGGAGAGGGGAGCGCGGCTCCTGATGTGGGACTGTGTCTTCATGGGGTTATTATTCTGTGAAAGCATTTCCGGAAGCAAGGGGAATTTTCTTCACCCTCGCATGAAACCATAAAAGGGTGTATACGATCGTCCGGAAACGGAGGGGCGCCATGCCCATGGAAGCAGCAGTGATCAAGCAGATGATCCGGGAAGCAATTCCGGATGCTGTCGTGCGAATCCAGGATCTGCGCGGGGACGGGGACCATTATGCGGCCCATGTCCTGTCACAGGCCTTCCGGGGCAAGTCCCGGGTCCAGCAGCACCAGATGGTATATGCGGCCCTGAAAGGACGCATGGGGGGCGAGCTGCACGCGCTGGCCCTGACTACCGGCGTTCCCGAAGACAGCCAGACAGGAGGAAAACAATGAGCACAGATATCCAGGACCAGATCCGGAAAGACATCAGCAGCAACGATGTGGTTCTTTACATGAAGGGAACCGCAGCATCGCCCATGTGCGGCTTTTCCGCCCAGGTCGTGCAGGTTCTGAATACCCTGGGTGTATCCTTCAGGGATGTGAATGTGATGGCCGATCCGGCGATCCGCCAGGGCATCAAGGATTTCAGCAATTGGCCCACCATTCCCCAGCTGTACATCAAGGGCGAGTTCATCGGCGGCTGTGACATCACCCGCGAGATGTTCCAGACCGGCGAGCTCCAGCAGCTGCTGAAGGACAAGGGGATTCCTGTCAGAACGGCGGCGTAGGGCTGTTTCTTTACTGCTTTCCTGTCATCCCGACCGTAGCGGAGGGATCTTCTTCCATAAAAAGAGATCCTTCGATTTCGTATCACTGTGTAACACTTCGCTCAGGATGACATTGTTTCTGAATGCAGGCTTACTTAGAAACGCCGACCAGGGCCTCGCGCAACAGGCGGTCGTGGATCATGTAACCGGGCTGCAGGACGTTGACGACCGTTCCGGCCGGTTTTCCCGTATTCTCGACCTCGAACATCACGCGATGCAGGTTGGGGTCAAAAAGCTGGCCCACAGGGTCGATTTTCCGGATGCCCATTTTCTCGAACACAGCTGACAGCTGACGCTCGGTCGCCTCAACGCCTGCCACCAGGGTTTTCAGGACATCATTGCCGGCGGCCTGTTCAGCTGGCACGGCTTCCAGCGCACGGCGCAGGTTGTCAGCCACCGTCGCCATTTCCCGGGCAAAGGAGGCCACGGCATAGCGGGCCGTATCCTCATTCTCCCGGGCTGCCCTGCGGCGCGTATTCTCGGCCTCGGCCAGCGCACGCAGCGCCTGGTCTTTCAGGGTGGCGACCTCGGCTTCCAGCTCTGCAACACGGGCATCAGCCGGCGTTTCAAAAGCAGCAGCTTCCCCCGGTGCCACAGCGTCCGGAGCTCCGTCCTCAACTGTATCCTGATCCTGCTTTGTCATGGCCTGCCGGATCAGCCCGCCATGGTCCGCATACGGCCCCGGCTGCTGTCAACCGGTGGGCCCGGAAGCTCGATGTTGACTTCCAGGGTCGAGACATCCGTAGCCCGGTCAAGCTTGACCAGCACCTTGTCGTCCGGAATCTGGACGTACTTCCTGATGACCTGGATCAGATCCTTCTGCAGCTGCGGAAGGAAATCCGGTGCGGACAGGCTGGACCGTTCGTGGGCCAGCAGGATCTGCAGGCGCTCACGGGCCTGGACAGCGGATGTCTTGGGGGGGCTTGTGCGCAAAAAGCTGAACAGGCTCATGCTGTCCTCCTGCTGAACAGGCGTTGCAGGAAGCCGCCTTCCTTTTCCACCTCAAGGAAGCGGTGCTCCCTTTTCTCACCCAGGAAGCGTCCGACGGCATCCATATAGGCCTGGCCGGCGGCGCTTTCCTCATCCAGTGTGACCGGAACCCCCATGTTGGACGCCCGCAGAACGGTCTTGCTTTCCGGAATGGCGCCAAGAAGCGGGATCGCCAGGATTTCCAGAACGTCCTCGATGCGCAGCATCTCACCCCGTTCGACCCGTTCAGGATCATAGCGGGTCAGCAGCAGATGGGTCTCGACAGGCGGCAGGTTCATTTCCGCCCGGCGGGATTTTGAGGAAAGAACGCCCAGGATACGGTCGCTGTCGCGGACCGAGGAAACCTCGGGGTTGGTGACCACAATCGCATGGTCGGCATAGTACAGGGCCATCAGGGCGCCTGTCTCGATGCCGGCTGGGCTGTCGCAGATGACGTAGTCAAAATCCTTTTTCAGTTCCTCGATCACCCGCACAACGCCGTCCCGGGTGAGGGCATCCTTGTCCCGGGTCTGTGACGCGGGAAGAATGTACAGGTTCTCGAGACGCTTGTCCTTGATCAGGGCCTGGTTCAGCCTGGCCTCGTTGTTGATGACATTGATAAAGTCAAAAACAACCCGGCGCTCACACCCCATGATCAGGTCCAGGTTGCGCAGACCGACGTCGAAATCGATCAGGACCGTTTTGTGGCCACGCAGGGCAAGCCCCGCGCCAAATGCGGCACTGGATGTTGTTTTTCCCACGCCGCCCTTGCCGGACGTCATGACGATGACTTTGGATTCTGGCAAGATTCCCTCCTGGTCTGTCTTCCGCTGCCGGTTCAGGTCAACGGATCAATCCTCAGATATCCGTTGTCCAGGGAAATCCGGACACTTTTCTTCCAAAGATTCTTTTCAATATCTTCACTGATTCGGTAGACCCCTGCAACAGAAACCAGCTCCGCCTCAAGGCTGGAGCAGAAAATCATGGCGTTCTGGTTCCCGCCAAGGCCTGCCAGAGCCCGTCCGCGCAGGGGGCCATAGATGTGGATATGTCCGTCGGCCAGAAGTTCTGCCCCCGGGCTGACAGGCGCCAGAATGATCAGATCGCCGCCGGAAGCGTACACCTGCTGGCCCGAACGGACAGGTTCTGTAATGACAAGGGTTCCGGAGGCCGGAGCCGGGTCGCGGGCAGCCGGAGGAGCATCGGCCTGGGCCTGCGTCTGCGCTGGCGCGGTTTCCCGGGCCGGACGTCCCTGGCTCATGATCCCGAGGCCGATGGCAAGGGCCGCTTTCTGGATGGCGGCAGAGGCGCCCTGTACCCCGATGGGAACAAGGTGGCAGTGCTTCAGCCGGGAGACGAATGAGGACAGCTCGGGCACACCCATCCCGGTTTTCACGTCTTCCAGGTCGATGACCACAGAGGCGTTGTGGAAAAAGGCCGGCGCCTGGCGGGTCTTGATGGCCAGCTGGGGAAAAAAGGAAGGATCTTCAGGATCCAGCACCTTCAGCACAATCACCGTAAAGGCGGATCCCCGGATCTGGAAGGGAAGGGTGGTTTCTGCTGATTTCGCAGCGGCAGACGTCCTGGGCATGACCTTGAATCCTTCAGTGCTGAAGCGCTTGAATCACCTGTCTCTCAGGCTTATAGCGGAAAAAGGTTGTGCCTTGCAAAGATGGTTTTGGACGCTGCTTTCAGCTTGCTACAGAACGGCCCTTTGAACCAAGATCCACAAAGGCCTCGCCCAGCCGTTCGACCAGGCCCTGTTCCCCCAGGCGCAGCCACCGGCGGGGATCATAGATTTTCTTGAACGGCGTTCCATCCTGGGGATCGATTTGGTGTTCAAAGGCTTTCGGGTTGGCTTTTACATAATCACCAACGGGCTTTGCAAAGGCGAACTGGGTGTCTGTGTCGATATTCATCTTGAAGACGCCATAGCGGATGGCTTCCGCAATTTTTTCCTTTTCCGAGCCGGACCCGCCGTGGAACACCAGATCCAGCGGATTGGGGGCCAGCTGGTGTTCTTTCTCCACCAGCGCCTGGGAATTTTTCAGGATCTCCGGCCGCAGTTTTACGTTTCCTGGCTCATAGACGCCATGCACGTTTCCAAAGGACGCGGCGACGCTGAAATGCCCCAGCGGGGACAGCAGCCTGTACGCTGCAAGGACATCCTCGGGCTGGGTATAGAGGCGGGAGTTGTCAGCACTGCTGTCATGGTCGTGGCCGACACCGTCTTCCTCACCGCCCGTGACGCCCAGCTCAATCTCCAGACTGATCCCCAGGGGCGCCAGCTGTTCCAGATACCGGGCGCACGTGGCCAGGTTCTGTTCCAGCGGTTCCTCGGACAGGTCGATCATGTGGGAGGAGAAGAGGGGCCTGCCGATCTTCTCCAGATGCTCCCGGTTATGGCGGACCAGGCCATCAATCCAGGGCAGAAGTCCCCTGTTGGCATGGTCCGTGTGCAGCACAACGCACACACCATAGTATTCGGCCAGAAGATGAACATGCTGTGCGGCGGATACTGCGCCCAGAACCTTTGAGTCCGGATGTGACGACAGGCCCTGGCCGGCATAGAACTGGGCACCGCCATTGGACAGCTGGATGATCACGTCGGACCGATTGCGGGCTGCGGCTTCCAGCACAGCGTTGATCGAATTTGTCCCTGTCACATTCACGGCCGGAAGGGCATAGCCCCCCGCCTTGCAGGCTGCGACAAGGGCCCTGTAGGCGTCCCCCGTCACGACGCCGGGCTTCAGGGTGTTGGCGGAAGAAGGTTGTGCAGCTGTCTGTGACATGATCTTTCCTGATTATTATTGTGCGGCCAGAACATCCATACGGTCGGATGTTACCCATTCATCGCTGGCGGCGGTATACCCCCTGTAGGAGACCCGGCAGCGACCAAGGCTGTCCGGGCCGCCCTTGATCCACGCCGGCTTGCGCGCATCGCTTTTGGCGACAGACAGCCAGGCGCGCTTCGGGCATGTTTTCAGCCATTCCTGCTGCTGCGCCCGCCGTTCTTCCGGTGTTGGCTGAACAGAGGCTTGCTGGACCTGGGCCGGGGTTTCAGCCTGTGGAAGTACTTCTTCGGGGGCGGGAAGTGCTTCCTGTACAGGGGGAGATTCAGGAGGGGGGGCAGAAGCCTGTACCACAGGCGGCGGCGCTGCAGGTGTGGGAGCAACGACCGGGATGTAGACCGGAACTGCAGGAGCAGGATCCCGGGAAACTGACGGAATTTCCCGGGCAGAAGCTGTTGACCGGATCTGCGAGATCACGGCCATGGACCGGCTGTCCGGATACTGCCGGTCCGGCACAGCCAAGGCCGGCGCTGCAGCATACTGCTGCGCCACAGGGGCCGGCGCCGGTTCAGGCGGCTTGCTGCGGATATGGGACAGGATCCGGTCCAGGAAAGGCTGTTTCACCTCCGGCGCTGGTTCTGCCGGCGGCAGGGCAGGAGGGAGAGAGGCGGTCTGGGGAGCAGGAACATCAACAATGTTTGCCCGGGCCACTGCAGGAGCCTGTACGGGAGGTTCAGGAGTCGGTACCGGAACCGCGACGACATTGACAGCGGCAGCGGGAAGAACGCGGATCTTTATGCCTTCCGGGATAGCGTCAGGATCCGCCTGTACCGGCGGCGCGGAAACGGCAGCCGGAGAGGGGGCAGAGGCAGCAGGAATATCCACAGACACTACCCGGGCCTGCGCCTGCGGAGGAAGGGGTTGCATTTCCGCAGCCGGTGGGGGCGAGGCAGCCCGGATCCGCTGTGCGGCGGATATCCCCGGATCCGAAGCTGCTGCAACGGTCGCCAGGGCTTTGGGGGAAAGACTTCCGGAAGGCGGCAGCGCAGTCCGGGGTGGTATCCAGGCGGGCTGAAGGGCCATCTTCCGGACAGGCTCTCCTGCAGTGTTTCCATAACTCCGGGCGATGATCTTCTGTGTCTCCAGGGCTGCAGAATCAGACGGCACAGGAACAGGCCTAGCTGCTGTCCGGGCAATCACTGGATGGGACGGAGGCGGCAGGGAGGGTTGCGCTGCCGCAATGTCTGCTCTGGGCGGGACAGGCGGGGAAGACAGGATCGGCGCCTGGACAGGAGCGACAGAGACAAGGAC
>JALYJY010000059.1 GCA_030775045.1 Pseudomonadota bacterium
CCCCTTGCTGGCGGTATTTTTCTTTTCCTGCAGGATACCAGCCAGGGAATACAGACGACCGAGGATATCCTGGACTATGCTCACTATGACCCATTTCCGGGTGTACCGTCTGTCGCCGGTCTTGCCCCTGCCGGAGCAGACGTACCAGTACCCGTCATCATGCCTGCCATGGGATCCGTGAACGGAAGGGCAGACGTTCCATAGGAATCTTCAATCTGGACCCCTGACATGCTCACACTTTTCACACGCCCTCCACCCGGCAGGGCATCGCCAGGCCTGACAATCACTGTCCTGCCACCATCATCTGTCAGGACCGCCCCGTATTTGCCACCGGCTCCGAAAATGCGGGCCACCGTGTAGCCACCACTCCCTCCGGTATCCCGCAGGCCGCCGGGGAACGACATGGATCCCGGAACGGGCAGCATACCCGGAAAACCGGCAGCCATACCGGTTTCCCGGATCCTGCGGATCTCGCCGATGGCGGCCAGTTTTTCCTGGATCTGGCGGAGATATTCCAGCCGTGCCAGGGTATCAGAGGCGTTGCTCATCTGCTCAAGTGTAAATTTGTCATTCCGGCTGAGCATGTCAACCACTTCTTCCGCAGATTTTTCAGCGGCCGTGGTATCAATCGCCGCAACGGGATCTTCCGCCGGTGGTGGCGGGACGGGAGCCGTCTGGCCCGCTTCCTGCGCCCATGGCGCGCTCCATGAAACAGCACAGAGGATCAGGATTGCGCTTGCTGTTGCCCTGGCATTTTTCCTACCGTTTTTCATAAAGCACTCCATTGAAGGTCCATTTCTTGCTGCCGGCGTTGAAGGACAGGTTTTCCACGGTCATACCCGGAATCTGTGACAGTTCCGCCAGCATGCCCCATGGTTCCAGATCAGATGTAAATTCCACACCCCGTCTTTGCCATGGCGGCGGCGAGGGGGGCGGTGGTGGCGTGCCTGTCGTGCCGGGAAGCACGCCCGGCGGCGGCGGCGGAGCCGGTTCAGGAATACGGGTCAGGTTGACGTCCCAGCCCTTTGCGAGGAAAAACCGGGTCACGTCCTCCGGCCTCCACAGGTCCTGTGACTCCTGGCCCCTGGGCGGAATATTTTCCAGGGGGCGGTTGAGGCTTGCGGTCCGGGCCGTTACATCCACAAAGGCATCGGACGGAATAACCGCCGGCCCCTTGTCACGGGACCAGGAAACAGTCAGCTGGCCGGTATTGCAGGCGAACGAGGTGATAGTCCACCCCAGGACGGCCGCCTGGATTTCGTTCATGGGCATGCGACACGCATTGACCCAGACCTGCAGGGCCGGCTCACGCTGCCACGAGGGGTCGTGGACAATCTCTCCACCCGCGGTTTCCATGCCCCGCAGGCGCATCTCCATCAGGGCCTGCTCCTCGGCAGCCTGTCGCGCCACTTCGGCATTCATCATGTCCGTGCTGGCCTGGCGGGCGGTTTCTATTGTTGCATCCCGGGCCAGCTTCTCCTGCATCTGCCGGTCCTGCATGGTCTGGTACACGGAATACCCGACCCATGCCGCGGCCACCAGGGCAGCCACAGAAACCGCCCCGATGAGGATGGATCTGGTAGGAACCTTGATGGGCTGCAGGCGGCCATCCCTGCGCCGTCCCAGCAGAAAGGCCAGCGTGCTTGTGTCCGCATTCGGAATGGCCCAGGCTTCGGGAGCATAGACGCGCTCGAGACCGCCGCGGCCAATTTCTACCTGGAGCTGGTCCAGGGCCTCGCCTTCTTCCGCATAGAGCCGGTCACCATCCGGGGTGATCAGATCGTCCCGGACAACAACAAGCGCTATCCCCTCAGGAACCTGAAAGGCCCCTGCCCATGACCCCTGGAGCACATTGGCCAGGGAGCACGCCAGGGAAGGCATACCGGCCCTGTGACCGGCCCGCAGATAACCAAGGCCGAACTGGGGAATGCGGCCGCCCCTGTCTCCCGGACGGGGCGAAAAGAAGTCAGCTTCCTGGCCGGGCCGGGAAGCTGCCTCCCTGGCAGATTTTGCCACAGCCTTGCTGGGACTGGGCTGCCAGTCCAGGCTGACGGCAAAATTCAGCTCTCCGACGGTGACGACGCCCTGGGCCATTATCAGCCTTCCTTGCCGCGCTTCACATCAATTTCGGTGGCCGTGATGGCAATGACCATCACGTCACGCTCGTCCGATGTTTCCTGACCACCGCCCAGCAGCCAGTTGGATTCATGCCCGAACCCCTGCCGGCTGCGCCTGGTCTGGTCGTTCTCAAACCCCGCCAGAACGAGGGTCGAGCCACTTTTCATCATGGCCTGCTGGACATAGACGCGGGCCTGGGTTTCAGGCAGCTGGATCCTCTGGTTTTCGTCCTCGCCAAACTGGAAGTCTGTCAGTTCGATCAGCTCGCGCAGGGCCAGGGAATACTGGACCATGATCCGGCCGTCCGGCAGAATACGTGGCACGGCCTGGAACGTGATCCCCGTCTGGATGTTGCCGGGCGTTACCTCGGTTGTTGTAACGCCTTCGTCCGTTGAGACGTTGATTTCCCGCAGATAAGCCTGGTTCACGACAAACTGGCGCGAGCCCACGCTGTTGTTCAGGACCGTCATGGGAATCTGGGCCAGCTGGGCCACATCACCCACCTGGGACAGCGCCTGCACAACAGCGCTGGATCCGGTGAACTTGGCTGCGGTTCCCGTTACAGGAGCCACAATCGTCGCTCCCAGCTCCCCAAGAGCAGTCGAGGTCAGACCTGTGGGTGTTCCGCCAAATCCAAATGTGGGAGCCGCCGAAGAAGCCTTGAACACGATATCGAGGTCCAGGCCGAACTCGTCCATGTCCCGGAGCGAGACATTGTAGACCTGCACATTCAGGGCCACCTGGCGGGCAAGACGGCTGTTCTCGTCCTCCACAAACTTCGCGATCCTGGACATGGATCCGGGCGTGGCAATGACCGTCACGCTGCCGCTGGAGGGAGAAATGCTATAGGTCCCTGTGTTGCCCAGGAGTGTCTTCAGGGCCTCGGAGAATTCATCCCAGAATTTCAGCTCCATCGCCAGGGTTGCTGTCTGGGTGATGTCTGCCTCGGCCTGTTCGTCCGTACCTGTACCGCCACCGCTGCCGCTGTCCTGGCTGTCAGCCCTGAGACCGTCCTCGATTGTCTGCTTCGAAGGCAGGGCCTCAACAACAAAGGTCCGGGTCTCATACCGGCGCAGGACAATGGCCGTGCCGTCAAATTCCCATGTGGTGCCGAAGCCGCTGGCCACCTGATCCAGCAGACCTGTCAGGGGGCCTTCATAGGCCACAGGAAGACCCGGCTGCTCAAGGGGTTCCCCCGGTCCGCCGATCACTGCGGGCAGCGCTCCTGCAACAGTGGGGGCAGCGGTCGGCGTGATGGGCTGATCCGCGCCATCCTCGAGACGGACAGGAATACCTGTCTGCATGGAAATCTGGCTGGCGATCACCTTCAGGGGAAGGGGCGAGGCCGAAACCAGGGCCACAGCGCGGGGACCCTCTACTGCAGGCGGCAGGGGCAGACCCTGGCGCAGGCGGACCGCCTGGGCGCCGTACCAGACCTGGTTCGTGACGGTCAGGGGATCGTGCCTGACCTCGGTAGCGGGCTGTTTTGCCGTCAGGATCTGATTTTCCGCCGTATTGCGGCGCGGCTCGATCTTTTCTCCGGTCTCTTTCCAGCCACAGGCGGCCAGACCCAGCGCGAGAACCAGAAATACTGCATTCCTTGCGTTCATTGTCTTACTCTCCGTAATTGTTCCCGCGCGTTTCAACAACCAGAGCCGGACGGCCGGCGTTCATGTTCGTGTGCAGTCTGGCCAGCGGCTCAGGAGCTGCCTTCTCGAATCCCGTGAGCAGCGTGCGCACCGCATCCTCGTATGTTCCCTGGATACTCACCGCCGCCAGGACCGGATAGTCAAAGTTTGTGGACCAGTGCAGCTCCACATTGGCGCGGCGGCTCCAGTCCTGCAGTATGGTGCGCAGGGTCATGCCCCGCTCCCCCGTCCAGGTTTCTGTCCCCGATCCCGCGGAAGAACCGGAGCCGTACCCGTCAAGCATGACAGGCATGCCGGCAGCCGGAGAAGACATCATGGGCATCCCGGATCCAGGTTCGCCCGGGCCCACCTGGGCCAGCCTCATGGCCGGAACCGGTTCAGATACGGGAGCAGGATCAGCATAGGGAACAGGGGCAGGAACCGCAGCCATGAGCGGCGCAGATGTTGCATGCAGCAGGAATACATTGCCGCTCTCGACTGCCGTCAGGCCCGCCGAGGCCAGGACATCATTCATCACAAGCCGCCAGGGACGCCCGCCTTTCCAGGATACAGGCCTGGACATGTCAACCCCCTCACCGGGAGCAAAACCGACCTGGGGAGGCAGGATCTGGCGCATGGCCACGGACAGGGGCACATTGTCGGCCCCGCCCTGGATGATATCGGCATCCGTCAGGCCGGCCATTGTTGATGCAGAAACCGCAGCGGGGCCTGCGCCCATGCCCTGGGCCATGGGCATATACTCGAACCCCGCCTTTGCCTGCAAGACAGGAAAGGCTGCCAGAGCCAGACAGAGCCATGCCCCGCGGCTGGCATGGCGCAGCAGATGAACCATTCTTTTCATCATGATGTCACTCATTGTGCGGTTGTTCCTGCGTGATCGGGTTTCGGAATGTACACGTCTTTTCTGAAAGTGTTTCATGGAGCCGCCTGCATGTCCTTCATCCGCCGGCGCAGGACTGCCAGGGATGCGGTTCTGTAACGACCCGCCACCCACGAGCGGATGGACCGGATTCCTGCTTCATAGGTCAGACCCCTGCGTTCCATAACAAAGAAAAAGGTGGTAACTACAATGGCCAGTCCCAAAGTCCACAGGCGCGCGTGGACCAGCAGGATCAGAAAAGGAAACGCGGCCCGCGCGTCCAGGGCAAAGAAACGGACAGGCCGCATGGTATTGCGCCAGTGCCAGTCTGCCATGTCATGACCCTCCCTCGGAAAAGCCGTTGGCCAGTGTCAGGTATGTCCGCCGGTCGATCAGCTCCTGGTCAAACAGGCGTTTGGCCGACTCGGACATCGTCCTTCCATACTGAGGTATAATACGTTGAATCTCGTACGTCCAGCGGTCACTTGACATATCGAGCAATTTTTCTCTGACCGAGTCGTCAAAATACATGAATTCTCTAACGCCAATGCGGCCGCCGCCCCTTTTCGGCACAAGGGCCTGGGTGACCACCAGACGCAGGGTTTCCATCATGGCATAGGCCCTTTCGGACCGTTCTGCGGGTTCAAAAACCGAAACCATACGCCGGATGGTGGCAGCGACGCCTGTTGTATGGATCGTCGAATAGACCGCATGGCCCGTCTGGGCCGCCTCGACAGCCGCGGCGACCGTTTCCCTGTCGCGGGCCTCCCCTACCAGGATGATATTGGGCTTGCGGCGCAGGGCGTTGCGGACCCCGGCGGCAAAGGACGGAAGATGCCGGGGAATTTCCGACTGGGCCACCAGGCTGCGGGGCGACTGTATGGCGTCGTATACGTATTCTATGGGAGCCTCGTAGGTCAGCATCTTGCCGCACCCCTGCTCCCGCTCGATCAGCATGCGGTTACCCGCCGCCAGAAGGGTGGTCTTGCCGCTGCCCGTCGGCCCCGTCACAAGGACCAGTCCCTGGCGCGGCGCCCAGGCATCAATGATCTCCTGCTCTATTCCCAGATCCTTCATGGTGGGCGGAAGACTGGGCAGGGTTCTCAGCGTGATCGAACCCGTGTCCCGCCCTTTGCTGGTAATGGCGGTGATGTTGACCCGGAACCGGACGCGGGACAGGCGGTCTGTCCGGATTTCATAGGACAGGTCAAGATCAACGCCTGACGCCAGCTTGGCCAGCGCCTCGGCCCCGTAGATCCGGTTCAGCATGATGGCAATGTCGGCCGCATCAACCGGCCGCACCGTAACAGGATACAGCTGCCCGTCCTTTTCTATATAGACAGGACGGTCGGTCTGTATGGTGATGTCAGAAGCCCGCTGCTCGGCGCACCATCCCAGCAGGTCATCCACATGCTCTTCGCGAAGCCGGGGAGGCTCTCCCGGCCATGTTGCCTGCTTCGGAGCAGGAGCGGTGCCGGGATCTATCTCCTTGCCGGCAGCCATCGTTCCGCCTGGGGATTGAGTTCGGAAGGACTGGTGATCCGGACCTGCCGGTCACCCACTCGCATTTCTCCCCCGCCCCCGGTCACACCCCGGTCTTCCAGGGCCGCAAAGGGCGGGGAGATCATGTTATAGGCCAGAAGCTCCCGGTAACGGACCATGCCCCTGAAATCCCGCTCCAGCCTGTCCAGGTCCGCCTCGAAAATATCATTGGCCTGGGTCACGCCGGCTTGCCAGCCCTCCAGAACCCATTTTTTCCACAGCTCCCGCTCCTTTGCGTTTTTGGGCAGAAGCAGGGCCGGCGGAGGCGCCACCTCGCCCCAGTCACGTTCCATATAGGTCCGCCATTCGCGCGGCGCAGACACAATCCGGGCCTGCTGGTTGATACTGTACAGCCGGTCCGCCACGGCCGCGGTCTGGCCCTCTTCCGCGACCAGGAAAGCCTTCTGCGCCTCGGTTACCACGGGCGGCTCGATCAGCAGACCCGAGGGCGCGGAAACCAGAAGGCGGCGAAAGTCAAAAGCCTGCGACAGGCTGCTGGCATTCAGGTCCAGTTGCCGCCTGATCTCCCAGGTGCGTCGGGCCAGACCGCCCCGGGCGCCGAAAGACAGCGCCGCCTCGCGCATTGCATCGTTGCGGATTTCCGTGTCATCGGAAGGCAGTTCTACCCCGGTATTGATGCTCTGGAGACCTTCCAGGGGCTGGGGCACAGGCGCATCCGCCCGCGTGGAAACAGGGGCAGCCAGCACCGTCAGCGCCACGCAGCAGGCCGCGAGGAAAACCTTATACAGCAGGCGTGGGAACATACCGCACCTCGATCACACGCTCGTTGGCATTGACGCTGATATCCGCCGTGCGGCCGGCCTGCAGGCCCAGACTGCGCAGCACGCTCATGACAGGTTGTTCTGTCACCTCGACAGACACGATTACAGGTGCGGGTGGCGGCGCCCCGATGGAGGCAAAGGAATACCCGGACACATCGGCCAGCAGGGCGGCCAGTCCCTCAATGGGACCTGTCCATGTGACTGTCACTGTCTGCTTCAGTTCCTCGGGTACATCCTCCACCACATAGGATGTGTCGACCGGTGTCCTGGCCTGGTCCACCAGGGCCAGGGTATCCAGCGCCTTCGCGGTTCTTTCCGTAGCCTCGGCAATGCGCATGTTGACCACATCCGGCGCTGCCACGACAGGACGGGCTGTCTGGGCCATCGCAGACCAGGGATCAGACCCGGTCGCGCATCCGGCCAGAAGTCCTGCGAGTGCCAGTAACGGCAGAAAAAACGCCCTGATTGCCATCGTGTTCTGCCCCTGCTGATCCCTGAGGGTAACCCGTCGAAGAAAAAGTTCTACGACGAATTGGTCACGGATGCAACTGTACCAGGATGCTTTTCTTTACGCCAGGGCGATGACAGAAATCTGGCGTCCATGCTCGGGTTTTCCACTGACGGTTCCCCGGCGGTGGCTGAAAAAAAGGGCTGGATCCGCCAGGGTATCGTGGCCGGTCCAGACAGCATGCGACACACCGGCCTGCCCCAGACATTCCAGCACATACCCGGGCAGGTTGAACACCAGATGCCCGGGACGTTCTGCAGCGATAAAAAACTGGTCATTCCGGCTGTCCTTCTGCAGAAAAGGTGCGGTGAAATTTTCCGTCACCTCATAGGAAGCAGGACCGATGCATGGCCCCACAGCGGCGATCATGCGCGCAGGGTCAGCTCCCAGGGCGACCATGGCCTTCACGGTCTCTTGTACCACTCTGTCCACAGCCCCGCGCCAGCCCGCGTGGGCTGCGCCCACGACACCTGCCGCCGGATCGGCCAGCAGAACGGGCGCACAGTCCGCCGTCAGGACTCCCAGGACAAGTGCCGGCCTGTCCGTGACAAGCGCATCAGCCTCCGGCGCGTCGCCGGGCTGCCAGGGATCCCGGACTGTCACCACCCGGGTTCCATGCACCTGACGCATCAGCAGGAGCAATGCTCTCGACACTCCGAGAGCAGACACCACCCGCCGGCGGTTTTCAGCCACAGCTTCCGGCGTGTCCTGATCCACCCTGGCGCAGTTCAGCGAAGCGCAAGGCCCAGTGCTGACTCCGCCATGGCGCGTGAAAAAACCATGACGGATTCCCGGCAGATCTTTCAGGGTTTTGCCGGGAAGAGAAACAGGCAGGATCATAAAACCTTTTCTCCCGCCCCCGGAAAGCCGGCCAGTCCTTTCAGGTCCGGAGATGCAACACCCAGAACCCGGAACAGCTGGCCCATGGCATCGGGATGGACCAAGCGCTCTACAGACTGTTCCAGCTGTTTCTTTTTCGTGTCAGACAGTTTTGCGGCAACCTGCTGTGCCCGCGCCCCGATCCCCAGCGCCTCCAGAAATTCCCCTTGCCCCACGGGACCAACTGTGCGCACCCCCTCCTCCCGCGCCACGCGCGACAGGGCCGCAAAATCCACATGGGCGGTCAGGTCGCATTCCCCCGGACTGCCCGGGGCTGATACCTTCTGATGATTGCGCAGGGCCTGGAGAGTGGCGCCGGACCGTGGACTGTCATGGCCATAGTCGATCACCAGCGCTGCACCCCGGTTGCGCTTCAGGCGCCGGGCCAGGTCCTGCATGATGGACCAAGAGGCCGGAGAGATTTCCACGACTGTCCCTTCCGGAGCACTGCGCAGGTTTTCCGGAACGAGGGCCACGGCGACAGAGGGCCGGGGATCCGTCACCAGATGAAAGCCCTGTTCCGCCGTATATCCCACATGGACTTCTGACCAGCCTGTAGCTGTGCGGCACAGCTGGCGCACCGGCAGGGCGTCGAAAAACTCGTTGGCCACCAGGATGGCGGGACCTTCCGGCACCGTCTCCAGGGTCTCATGCCATGAGATATTGTCCTTATCCTCAAGGGCTTTTTGCTGCAGGCTGCGCAGGAGCGGAGAGATCTCCACCAGATGGATCTGGCAGGCTCTGCGGCATTCCGGGCTGACCCTGTCCATGGTACGCAGGATGTCAGCCATCAGGGTTCCGCGGCCTGGCCCAGGCTCCACCAGAAGAAACCTGTCTGGCCGCCCCACCTTCTCCCACGTGTCCACACACCACAGGCCCAGCATTTCTCCAAACAGCGAGGTGATTTCCGGCGCGGTGACAAAATCGCCTTCTCTCCCCAGTGGCTGGCGGGTGCGATAATATCCGGTCAGGGCCTCGCCCATGAACAGATCCAGTCGCAGGGGACCGTGGATTTCAATCCGCCGGCGCAGGATATCAGACAGCGTTTCCGTCATGCAGTCACCGGCGGCCTGCGGACAGCGCGGACCATCAGCCACGCCCCGAACAGGATCATGGGGATGCACAGGATCTGACCCATGGTAGCGCCCGCCCACAGATAGCCCAGCTGGGTATCCGGCTCGCGGAAGAATTCCACCACAATGCGCGCAAGACTGTATCCCGCGAAGAACACACCGGCCAGGAAACCGGGTCGGGAGCGTATGGTCTGGCGGTGGGCCAGCATGGCCAGGATGGCGAACAGCAAAAGGCCCTCAAGCGCGGCCTCGTACAGCTGGCTGGGATGGCGGAACTGAAGCCCGCCGTGGGGAAACACCATGGCCCAGGGAACATCCGTGGCCCGGCCGTACAGCTCGCCATTGATAAAATTGGCCACACGGCCGAAGAAAAATCCGATGGGCCCGGCGCAGGCGATCAGATCCCCCAGATGGAAAGGATCAAGCTTTCTTTTCCGGCTGAACAGCAGGATCGCCGCAAGGATCCCCGCAAGACCGCCGTGGAACGACATCCCTCCCTGCCAGACCTTCAGGATGTCCACCGGATGATCCAGATACCAGGAAAAATTATAGAACAGGATATAGCCCAGCCGCCCGCCCAGGATCACCCCGATGACAGCCCAGGACAGGAAATCGTCCAGCTCCTCCTTCACAGGGCGCTGAAGGGGTTTCAGGCGCGACAGGTAAACGGTGTACATCCAGCCCAGCACGAACCCGGCCAGATAGGCCAGCGCGTACCAGCGGATGTGGAGCGGCCCCACGCTGAAGGCCACAGGATCAATGTCGGGAAAGGTGAGCATTTCCTGCACGTTACAGGATGCCCGGCCGGCGGGCAAGGTCCCTGGACCCTGTTTACCCGCATAAAAAAACCCTGCCGCACAGGCAGCAGGGTTTCCGGTCTTCCGGCAAACCTGTCAGGGGTTGCAGCCACCCTTCCGGGCGAGATCAGCAGCAAATTGCGCTGCTGCCTTATACGCCGCCGGGGCCTCGTTGGGGCAATCCTGCGCCGTTTCGCCCCATGTATAGCATTCTGCCCTGATGTCTCCGGGCAGAAGAGGAAAATTATCCGTAATCTGCAGCGATGCCCCGATTACCGAAGCCGTATACGCCCGGCGCTGGGCCTGGTCCAGAACCAGTCCGTGATTTGTTTCTCCATTTTTGTATTCCGCCTTCAGGGAACCACCGGACTCACATTCCACTTTCCAGGCGCTTTTGCTGTCCTTCGGCTTTCCGTAAAGGATTTCGAGCAGTTCGTTTCTTTTTTCTCCCCGCACTTCCACCCACATTACAGGGCCCTGGTCAGCCGCCCTGTCTTCCCTGACCTGCCCTTTTCCACATGCAGCCGCAGAAAGGGCCAAGGCAGCAGCAAGGGTCTTTATCCCGTTTGTCATAGGCTGTTCCTTTTTCCATTGGTTGTTATTCATCACCCGATACAATCAGGTGTTTAGCACCCGTTTAAGTACTTTTTCTGTGAAACAAAATCAAGCTGTCAGGCTCAGTGGTCCCGAAAACACCTTGCATTCCGCTGGAATTCCGGCATGAAATGACACTGGATTTTCAGAAATTTGCAGATCTGCACCATGGCCTTGTCCAGACCCTTCTACGTCACCTCCCCCATCTATTATGTGAACGGCGCGCCGCACCTGGGCCATGCCTATTGCTCGGTGGCGTGCGACGTGATGGCCCGTTTCATGCGGCTGGACGGGTATGACGTGAAGTTCCTCACCGGCACGGACGAGCACGGCCAGAAGGTCGACCAGTCCGCACGAAAAGCTGGCATCACACCCCGGGAATTCACTGACCAGGTGTCGCAGCAGTTCCGCGACATGGGCAAGTTGCTGAACATCAGCAACGACGACTTCATCCGCACCACCGAGCCGCACCACAAGGTGGGCGTGCAGGATCTGTGGAAGAAACTCATGGATGGCGGGCACATCTACCTGGGCAGCTATGCGGGCTGGTATGCCGTGCGGGACGAGGCGTTCTACGGCGCGGATGAGCTGCGCGATGGCCCCAACGGCAAAAAGATTGCTCCCACCGGCGCCGAGTGCGAATGGGTCGAGGAGCCCAGTTACTTCTTCCGCCTGTCGGCTTTCCAGGACAGGCTGCTGGAGTTGTACGAAAAGCGTCCCGAATTCCTGCAACCCCACGGCCCGCACAAGGAGGTCGTCAGCTTCGTCAAAGGCGGCCTGAAAGACCTGTCGGTCAGCCGCGCCTCGTTCAGCTGGGGCATCCCCGTG
>JALYJY010000060.1 GCA_030775045.1 Pseudomonadota bacterium
GACCCATACCCGGAACTCCCGGAGGAGACCCTGGAATCCGCAGGGGCCCTATGCCTGGAATTCCTGGAGGAAAACCCTCCTCTCCAGGTGGGCCGCAGATATAAACTCAACCATTCTACTTTTCCCTGTACCTCCGCCAGACTTCGGCGGCGGTCAGGGCGGTGTCGTCCAGCTGGGGGGCCGGGCCAAATGCCGCCTGGCCGGTGAAGGGCTGGGCATATCCGCCCGCATACAGGGTCCGGTGAAAGGCCCGGAATTTTTCTGACCCGCCCTTCAGGTCCACGATGTATACCGGCTTTCCGGTTGAGCACGCCTCGGACAGCATGGAGATGCTGTCTCCCGTCACGATGACGGCGTCCGCAAGACCCAGATATCCGAACAGCGGGTTGTCTCCCTGCCCATCCCACAACACTGTTCCGGGCAGGCCTTTCAGCCCCTGGCGCAGGATAGTCGCGTTTTCTTCTCCTGTCCGGCGGGAGGCTGTAACCATCAAGCCCACGCCCTGATCCCGGACCAGAGCCTGCAACTGTTCCACCAGCTTTCCCATGACAGCAGGGGTCATGCGCCAGACCCGGCTGCTGCCTCCCACCAGCACGGCCACGCGGGGAGAGGGAATGCCCGTCAGGCTGTCCCGGAACCGTGCAGCGGCCTCTTCCAGCCTTTGGGGCGTAACACGCGTCAGGGCGCCTGTGATGACAATGACATTCGGTCCCCGGATCCGGTCCTGGCCGTGGACAATCACCGCATCAAAATGCCGCGCGCTGATGCGCGGGTCCTGCACATGGACCACAAAGGTTCCGGGATTTTGTTGCCGCATCGCCAGCGCGGCCATCACCGCTGCCCGGCCGCTGGTGATGAGAATATCCGGCCAGGGCGGCTGGATCCGGTCGCCGGAAGGGCTGAAACTGTACCGGGCCCCCGGACGGAGCAGCGGCGATAATTGCCGCCAGGGCGTGCGCAGGCGGATGCGTTTCACCACCGGCTCCAGACCCATGGCCTCTGCCAGACCAAGGCAGGGGTTTTCCGTGCCGGCCTTGCCATCCGTCACAATCCAGCATGCCGGCCAGCATACCAGCGGCGATTTGCTTCGGGAATTCAGGGTTTTCTCCCGTCAGGGGAACAGGTTAATTCTTTTTGTTTCATAAAGTTGTGTGTAACATCACCATCGATACGCAGTCTGCACAAAAGAAGAATAAGGGGGAAAAATGCGTCGCCCGAAGCTTGACCCTCTAGACAGAAAAATCCTGAAGATGCTGCAGGACAATGGCCGCATGACCAACGTGGAACTGGCCCAGAATCTGGGCCTCTCTGCGCCGCCCTGCCTGCGCCGCGTCCGCGCGCTGGAGGAGTCGGGCTATATCCGTGGCTATCACGCCAGGCTGAACGCCTCGGCCCTGGGCTATACGCTGACGGTTTTTACCCTGGTCAGCCTATCCAGCCATGCCGACGCTGACTTGCAGCATTTCAGCACCCTGGTCGAATCCTGGCCCCAGGTTGTGGAGTGTTACATGCTGGCTGGCGACTATGACTTCCTGCTGAAGGTCGTGGCAAAAAATTGGGACGAATACCAGGATTTCCTGACCACAACGCTGACGGCAGCGCCCAACATCGCCCATGTAAAATCTACCATGACTGTCCGGAAAACCAAGTTTGTCACGGGCGTTCCTGTCCCCATGGACGAAACGGCGGACACCGGAAAATGACAACACACCGCAAACCTTCCCTTCCCGCCAGGACGGAAAAGCACAGCCCCTGGGCGGCTATCCGGGCCGCGGACCAGGGATCAGCCATCGCCTGGTCCAGGATCGAGGATCTGGTATGCCTGCTGGGGGAACAGGGGTTTCTGGAGCTTCCTGCCCTGTATCCCCGCATCCGGTTCACCCAGACCCTCGATGCGCTGGAATGGGCCTGCGACGGCCAGCCGGGGTACAGGATCTGGTGCGATCCCGTGTCCGCCTCCCTGCGCGGCCAGACGCGACAGACACCCGCAAAGACATGGACCACAACGCCGGCCGCCACATCCTCAGCCCTGCTGGACGAACTGGCGGAAAACCTCGCCCGCATGGTGGCGGCTATCGATATGGAAAAGGGCGGCTAGGACATATCGTCAATTGACGATATGTCCCGGGTTTTTTCCTGTGGTAATGATTCCGCCAATGAGCAATGACGATCTGATCGCCTTCCACGACCGGACCCGCCTGTGGTTTGAAAGCCTGCGCGACAGGATGTGTCAGGCTTTTGAAGCCATTGAGGATGACCTGGCCGGGCCCCTGTCCCATCTGCCGTCCGGGCGGTTTGAGCGCAAGGCCTGGAAGCGGCCCCAGCTGGACGACCAGGGCCAGCCGGTGGACGGCGGCGGCGGTGTCATGTCGCTGATGCGCGGCCGGGTGTTCGAGAAAGTGGGCGTCAACGTCTCCAGCGTCCATGGCACGTTCAGTCCGGAATTCCGCAGCCAGATCACCGGCGCCGGAGAAACGGGACAGTTCCGGGCCTGCGGGATCAGTCTGGTGGCCCACATGCACTCTCCTCTCGTGCCGGCGGTGCACATGAATACGCGCCATCTGGTGACCAGTGCAGCCTGGTTCGGGGGTGGGGCCGACATGACTCCCATGTTCATGGACAGCCCGGAAACACAGCAGGACACCGCTGAATTCCATGCGGCCCTGAAGGCCGCCTGCGATGTCCACGGAGCGGACTATTACAGCCGGTTCAAAGACTGGTGCGACCGCTATTTCTTCCTGCCCCACCGGGGCGAGCCGCGCGGCGCCGGCGGTATTTTCTGGGACCAGCTGGACAGCGGCGACCGGGAGGCGGATTTTGCCTTTACCCGCGCGGTGGGGGAGGCTTTTCTGGACGTCTGGCCGCGCATCATCCGTCGCCGGATGAACGAGCCGTGGGAGGACTGGCAGCGGGAACACCAGCTGGTGCGCCGCGGACGCTATGTGGAGTTCAATCTCCTGTACGATCGTGGTACAACCTTCGGACTGAAAACGGGCGGGAATGTGGAGGCCATCCTCATGTCCCTGCCACCCGAGGTGAAATGGCCATAGAGACCACCCCCAGACCCTGAACTGCCATGGCGTCCTGCCTTGTCTTTCAAAGCCGGCGGCAATCCGCTCACGGCAGCGGGTTTGGGGGTGGTCTCGCAGACGGGGAGTGAATACAGTGTCCAGAAAAAGAAAGCTTCTGGCCAGTGCTGCCGCGATCCTGGGGATGCTGGTTTTGGCCTGGACAGGTCTCTGGTTCTACGCTGCAGGACAGACCGGAAAAAGTCTTGCGGCGTTGCAGGAGACCGTACAGCGGGACGGCGGGTCCCTGACCTGGAGCTCGTATACCGTGTCCGGATTTCCCGCAGCCATCCGGCTGGAGCTGAAGGACGTGCGTCTGGAAGACAACCATGGGATCCTGTCTTCCCCGTCCGTCACCGGATATGTCCGTCCCTGGAACTGGACCCGGATCCATCTGCCGCAGATGACCGGACTGGTTCTGTCCCTGAAAAATCAGGACAACAGCAGTCTGTTGATTGCTGCCGGCACGGCAGACGCCACCATCGATCTGGACATGGCTCTGCGCCTGCGGGGAGTTGCGCTGTCTGCCGGTCCTGTAACGCTGAAGGCTTCGCCCGCCTTTCAGGGAATCGGGGAACTGACCCTGGACAGTATCAGGACTTCGGCCCGCCTGACAGGCGATATGCCCGCCGGCCCTGATGCAGGGTCATGGCAACAGTGGCGCGACAGGGGTGGCGCCCTGGAAGTGGACGAACTGACCCTGTCGGCCGCGCCGTTCTCTGCCACACTGACGGGCACGGCGACCCTGGATGCCCGGATGCGTCCGCTGGGAGCTTTCACCGTAGACGCAAGGGGGCTTGATCCCCTGGTAAACAGCATGGCGACGGGAGAGGGGCAACTGCCGCAGTATGCCCTCCTGATTCGCCTGGCACTTCTGGCCCTGCCAAAGGCGGCGGATGCCAATGGGCAGCAGATCGTGCGGATTCCTGTCACCGCCCAGGATGGAAAACTGTCTGTCCTGAGCCAGACGCTGGCGGACCTGGAACCCTTCGAGTTTGCCGGAATTCCCTGATTCCTGGCCGTTTTCCGGTGGAATGCGTGACAGAAAGGCCCGCCCTGTGTCAGGATGGCTTCCTGACTGGTACGCACGCGATGACAGTGCGGTACAGGCACTGTCCGGTGCACCTTTGTTTTCTTCAAGTGGAAAGAAAGGCAGGACACCATGCAGTCACGTACGGTTTTTTTCTTTGAAAATCGCATTCCCAATGACGGAATCAGGCTTCTGGGGTTCATCCGGCGCCTGGACGGCGTTGAGGGATTTCTGAATTATATGAGGAGCATCAGCGATTCCGGGGTTCTCCTGCCGGGTTTTGTCGTCCGGGGATTCCGGGAGATTGAGGCGGACAGCGACCGGGGTGCTGTCTGGGCAGATCTTGCCCTTCCGGACATCCAGCGGATTTCCCTGGAATTCAGCGGGCTTCTTTTTCGTTCGACCGAAGCAGCCCGTGCAGAAAGGGAAAACAGTCATGTTTTCCCGCCTCTGGTCATGTCCTTTTAACTGGCTGCCGCCGGGGGTCAGTGCTTTTCACTGGAAAAAAGAATCCGGAGGGCGCATACAGGGGCCCGATAAGGACAGGTTGTGACCCTGCTGGCCGACATCCCGGCAGCGGCCAGAACAGGTCCGCAACTTTTAGAGACAGGAGCATGCGATGTCGATTACAGCCGAACGCAAACAGGAACTGATCAAAAAGTACGCCCGGGCCGCCAACGACACCGGCTCGCCCGAAGTGCAGATTGCCATCCTGACTGAACGGATCAACAGCCTGACCGGACATCTGAAAACCCATGAAAAGGATTTTCATTCCCGCCGCGGCCTTCTGATGCTGGTGGGCCAGCGTCGCCGCCTGCTGGACTATCTCATAAAAACCGACCGCAAGGCCTATGAAAAGATCATTGCGGATCTGGACCTGCGCCGCTGATGGCACTGGCCGACCGGAAAAAAGCACAAAACAGACGACAGGACAGGGGATATTGCCCCTGCCCGGGTATGGCCATGGGGCTGTACCTGCAAGAATAAAGGAAAATTTCTGAATGTTCAGAATACATCGCAAGGAACTGATGTGGGGCGATCGCAAACTGGTCCTGGAGACCGGCAAAATAGCCCGGCAGGCCGACGGCGCGGTCCTCGCCACAATGGGAGAGACCAGTGTGCTGTGCACCGTGGTGGCTGAAAAGCAGGCCAAGCCGGGGATCGACTTTTTCCCGCTGACCGTGCATTATCAGGAAAAGGCTTTTGCCGCCGGCAAGATCCCGGGCGGCTTTTTCAAGCGCGAGGGCCGTCCCACCGAGTCGGAAATCCTCACCAGCCGCCTGATCGACCGCCCTGTCCGCCCCCTGTTTCCCAAAACCTTCCGGAATGAAACCCAGGTCATCTGCACCCTGATGAGCCATGATCTGGAAAACAGCCCGGACATCGTGGCCCTGGCGGGTGCCTCGGCTGCCCTGACCATTTCCGGCGTTCCGTTCCTGGGACCCATCGGTGCGGCCCGCGTAGGCTGGAAGGACGGCAGTTTTATCCTTAATCCCGGCCTGGAGCAGATCGATGGCCTTGACCTTGATCTGGTGGTGGCCGGAACAACCGAAGGCGTGCTGATGGTGGAGTCGGAGGCGAAGGAGCTTCCGGAAGACATCATGCTGCAGGCCGTCATGTTTGGTCACAAGAGCTTCCAGCCGGTGATCCAGGCCATTGTGGAACTGGCCCGTGAGTGTGCGAAGGACCCGTGGGAGCTGGCTCCCGCTGCCTATGATTCCGATGCGCTCATGCGCCGCCTGCGTGACCTGGCCGGCGCGGACGTGAAGGCCGCCTATCAGGAAACCATCAAGCAGAAGCGCTATGAAAAGCTGGGCCAGGCAAAACAGAAGGCCCAGGAAGCCCTGGTCGCCGAAGGCTCTGCGCCCGAAGCTGTGGCCGGATCCTTCAAGGAGCTGGAAAGCGACATCGTGCGCGGCGGTATTCTGGATACCGGCCGCCGGATTGACGGCCGCGATACAAAAACCATCCGTCCCATTGTGGCCGAGGTCGGGGTTCTGCCCCGCACCCATGGCTCCGCCCTGTTCACCCGGGGCGAGACCCAAGCCTTGGTGGTGGCCACTCTTGGCACGGCGCAGGACCAGCAGGTCATTGACGCCCTGGACGGGGAATACCGGGAAGGCTTCATGCTGCACTACAACTTCCCCCCCTATTCGGTGGGCGAGGCAGGCCGCATGGGCAGCCCCGGCCGGCGCGAGATCGGCCACGGAAAGCTGGCCTGGCGCGCAGTCCATCCGCTGATTCCAGGCGGGGACCAGTTCCCCTATACCATCCGCGTGGTGTCCGAGATTACCGAGTCGAACGGATCGTCTTCCATGGCGACCGTGTGTGGATCGTCGCTGGCCATGATGGACGCGGGCGTACCGCTGGTCCGTCCGGTGGCGGGGATCGCCATGGGCCTGATCAAGGAAGGCGACCGCTTTGCCGTCCTGTCCGACATCCTGGGGGACGAGGATCATCTGGGCGACATGGACTTCAAGGTAGCCGGCACGGAAAAAGGCATCACGGCCCTGCAGATGGACATCAAGATCACCTCGATCACCGGGGAGATCATGCGCATCGCTCTGGACCAGGCCCGCGACGGCCGCATGCATATCCTGGGCGAGATGGCCCGGGCCCTGGGCCAGGCCCGCGAAGGGGTCAGTGAGAATGCACCCCGGATCACGGTTCTGAACATCCCGAAGGAAAAGATCCGCGATGTGATCGGATCGGGCGGCAAGGTGATCCGCGAGATCGTGGAACAGACCGGCGCCAAGATCGACATCGAGGATGACGGGACTGTCCGCGTATCCTCGGTTGATCCGAAAGCCTCGGAAGCCGCGATCAAGTGGATCAGGGGCATCGTGGCCGAGCCGGAAGTGGGTGAGATCTATGACGGCAAGGTCGTCAAGATCATGGAGTTCGGTGCTTTCGTCAATTTTCTCGGCGCAAAGGATGGCCTGGTGCACATCTCGGAACTGAAGAACGAGCGTGTGGGCAAGGTCGGCGACGTGGTCAAGGAAGGCGACCAGGTGAAGGTCAAGGTCATGGGCTTTGACGACCGCGGCAAGGTGCGCCTGTCCATGAAGGTTGTGGACCAGAAAACTGGCGCCGACTTGACAAAACAGGCCGTGAACTGAAACACCGTCAGCACAGCAGACGCGACAGGGATGTAACATCCGTGTCGCATTTTTTGTTTGTAGAAAAAAACGTCATCCCGGCGACCCGCAGCGCCAGCGCTTGCGCGGCGTTAAGCCGGGATCCCATTTTATTTTCTGTGGAATTTCATCTTACCTGTCATCCCCGCCCCCACCTTCGCGAGGGTAAACTCCGGCGGGGATCCAGAAGCGCGTCCGCGCGTCATATAACTCATGTGCCGTGCAGACGCACGGCGCACTGGATCCCGGCTCGGAGGCCGGGATGGCTGGAAAAGGCAAAGCCTTCTTGTCCTTCCCACTGGAACAGTTCCTGCCGCAGCACACAACAAAAAACCACACCCCGGTGACGGGGTGCGGCTCTGTGATAACCGGAAAATATTAAAGTTATTCAGGCACCGGGGACGGGGTTTTTATTGGAATCCGGTTTCTCTGGTGGAAGGGTCGGTTCCGGAGCGGTCCTGTTGCCGTTAAGGCATGTGGGTGCCGGATACGCCATTCCTGTACGGGGTTCTCTGCCTGTTTCATCCAGACTGTAGGCCCAGTAATGAACCCATGGATTCTCCAAGGCTGAAGGACATGCGTTCAGAAGTTTTCCAAGAGCCGGTCCTATATACGTTTTCTGGTTCCCTGCAAGACCATCAAAAAGAAAATCATGCATTTTGTAACCTGTTCTTTTCAGGCCCATACCAATATTTGCAGGGTTGAATGCATAGAGCGCGGCAACTTCCCAGTTGGCAAAAATACACAGCTGATCGCCAAACTGGGCCACAACCGTAGAACACTGGGCAGGAAGTGTGGGTTCTGACTGTTCCCATAGATCCTTGAAGCTGATCTTGATCTCACCCAGAACCGGCTTGAGGGCGGCAACAACCTGGGGGGCAGCCAGTTCGGCATTCCCCATGGGTTCATCGTGGTATGTATCCTGTCGGACATGACTGAAACATCCTGACGCAAGAACGATTGTCGCTGCCCCGGCGGCGAGCTGTCCCTTGAAACTCATTGTAATCAACCTTTTTTCTTGATTGCTGATCAGGCCGGATAGCCTGCACCTTATTATAAACCGGAAGATGGTTTATCAAGCAAAAGTTTTTGCTTGTTATATTAATCAACCTGCAGTTCTAATACCCGACAGTCCGCTGGTTATTAAGCTTTCCCCCTCCGGAGTGCCCCATCCTTCCCCGTGACAGTGTGGCCGGTCCCTTCACACTGGCAACAGGGATTCGCGCCAGGGAGAGAAGCATGCTGATGGACAGTGTATTCCGGAAGGTGATCCGGCAGGGACGGCTGAACGTCATTGATCCGCAGGGCCGGGTTTTCACCTATGGCCCGGGCGGGACTCCGCGGGCCACGGTCCGTTTTCATGACAGCCGTATCCTGTGGCGCATGGCCTTTTCTCCCTCGCTGGCGCTGGGGGAAGGATACATGGATGGCCGGATCACCATCGAGGAAGGCACCCTGTACGATTTTCTGGACGTGTGCACCCGTGCGCCCATGGCCATGACGGGATCCTGGCTGATGCGCCTGCGCTATGGCCTGGAGCAGCCCCTTCGCCGGCTGCAGCAGTTCAACCCGCTGGCCCGGTCCATGGCCAACGTGGCTCATCACTATGACCTGTCACCGCACCTGTACACCCTGTTCCTGGACCGGGACTGGCAGTATTCCTGCGCCTATTTCCCCACGGGGACCGAGACCCTGGAACAGGCGCAGGCCCTGAAAAAGCGCCATCTGGCCACAAAGCTGCTGCTGAAGCCGGGGCAGAAGATCCTGGATATTGGCAGCGGGTGGGGCGGCCTTGGCCTGCACTTGGCCGGAACAGCCGATGTGCATGTGACCGGCATCACGCTGTCAGAGGAACAGCTGGAACACGCCCGCCTGCGGGCCATGGCGGCGGGCCTGACAGACCGGGTATCCTTTGACCTGCGGGACTATCGCCAGGAGACGGAACAGTACGACCGGATCGTGTCTGTGGGCATGTTCGAGCACGTGGGCGTCAACGCCTTTGACACATTCTTCCGGACGGTGGGCAAGTGCCTGAAGCCGGACGGGGTGGCTGTCCTGCACGCCATCGGACGCAGGGACACGCCCGGCATCAATGATCCCTTCATCCGCAAGTATATTTTCCCCGGAGCCTATGCCCCGGCGCTGTCCGAGGTCATGACAGCGGTGGAAAAATCAGGCCTGTGGGTCTGTGATGTGGAGGTCTGGCGCCTGCACTATGCGGAAACCCTGCGGCACTGGCGCAACCGGTTCATGGCCAACCGGGAGCGGGCGATGCAGCTGTACGACGACCGCTTCTGCCGCATGTGGGAATTCTACCTGGCCGCCTGCGAGGTGGGGTTTCGCAACCTGAACCTGATGGTGTTCCAGATCCAGCTGGCCCACCAGCGCGATGCCGTGCCCCTGGACCGGGAATACATCTACCGCTTCCCGGAGGAAATGCCAGAGGTGAAACAGGTGCTGGCGGCGTGAGACATGTCATCAATCAAACGGATAATGGCCATCTGACTTCGGTTTTCTCCGCTTCCGGTGCTCACGTACTGTAATGTACGCTCCGCTCCGGTTCTCCGAAAACGCTTGTCATCTGGCTCATTCTGCGTCAATTGATGACATGTCCTGGATAAGGATCCGGAAAGATGCCCATGACCAAAGTCCGTACCTTGGCCCTCGCCCTTGGTGCAGTCCTGGCCGGCTGCGAGATTCCGGATTCCCCTTCTCCGCCACCGGGTCCCGGGCCATCCCTGCCGTCCCCACCGTCTTCGCCACCTCCGCCGTTCCTGCAGCAATGCCGGGATGCCGAGGCTGCCCTGCAAGCGTTCCTGCGCACAACGGCCTGTCCGGGCGTATTCGTCGTCCAGCAGTTTGTCCCGAAGCCCGGAGGCGGACGGGAGACAGACTATTATCTCCAGCCGGTGAAACAGTCATGGGAAGTCCGTCGCAACGATGGCCCATGGAATCCGGATGATTCCCGGAACTGCACCCCGGGCACGGCCCTGCTTGTGCGGCACCTTGGTCCCGGCCAGGTGAAAATCATGGAGTCGGGACCGGACTATCCTCACCTGTCTGTGGGGCAGACGCCGGCGTTCACCTCTTCACGGGGCATGGGGATCGGAAAAGCGGCAGAGACAGGGTATCTGTGCAATTTCCTGCCCTGACAGGGCTGTGCAGGCAGATGAAGATTTTCTGTTCAGGTTTTTTTAACTTCCGGAAGCTATTTTCAGAAGTGCAGATCCTGAAACAGCCTGAAGAGAACACAGATGCCAAAAAATCCATATGGTTCCTACATGGTTTATGAGCCGAAGTGGGGCGAGACTTTTGACATGACGGCAGCAGAAGCCCTGTCTCTTGCCACTGAACACAGATGTCCGGTCAGGTTTGATTTCAACGGCAGGAAGATAACAGCACAGCCAGGCCAGGATGTGCAGGATCTGCGGGATATTCATGATTTGCCAGACCCCGGTGCTTCCGGACCGGCTTCTGTAAAGCCTCTGGAAATTGAAGCCGGATGGGGTGCAGATCTCAGAAAGGAAGTAATCCCGGATGCCCTGAAAATGGCAAACGCATACAGGCAGCCTGTGCGTCTGGATGTACTTGGAATCCACGTTATGATCTACAGGGGACAGACGGTGGACGAGGTGGACGAATCCTGGAAAGAAGCCTGTCGGTTACAGGACAAAAGAACCGGGCATGAAAAGACGCTGCAGGGCGTCCTGAAATCCCGGGATCCGGATCGTATCGTTGACTGGGTCGAGGAGTATGTGAAACTGGCTGATCGGGGGGAAGGCCTTTCCCGAAAATCCATGGATGCTGTCCGGGGTCTGTTCGAGAAAGCCGGTTACAGTGCAGGTGCATATGGAGGGGACAAATCTTCCCTGTACGACAGGGGAAAGGCCACCCTCTACATTGTGGGCCAGCTTATGGGTTGTCTGGAAAAAGGCGTGCCGCCCCGGCAGAACAGCTTTGACCGTCTCATCGGCATGTACAGAAAGGAACATCCGCCAGTTCCGATCCCTCCTTCCACCGGTGGAAGGGGCGGCCAGCCCGCAACACCAGGGGTTCACTGACACCCCTCCTTGACTCTCCTGCTTTCCCGGCCCTATATCCCGTCTGACCGGAACCTCCGGTCCTGATG
>JALYJY010000061.1 GCA_030775045.1 Pseudomonadota bacterium
CAACCAGGCTCCCGGCTTCAGGATCCGGGCCAACCGGTCCAGATTCTCCGGACCGATGAAGCGGCGGAAGGCGTGGCGCTTTTTGGGCCAGGGGTCCGGAAACAGCACAAAACAGCGTGAAATGGACGCATCCGGCAGGGTGTCCAGCAGCGGGCGGGCATCCCCGGGCACAATCCGCACGTTGGACAGCCCCTGACGCTCCATATGGCCCAGAAGGCTGGCCACGCCGTTCATGAAAAACTCTGCCCCGATAATGCCGGTATCAGGATGGGCCGCAGCCTGGGCCGCCAGATGCTCCCCGGCGCCGAAACCGATCTCGAGCCATATCTCTTTTATCTGCGGCGGGAACAGCGCCGCCGGATCAATCTTTCCCGGCGGAGGCGGCAGGTCGATGCGCAGGCGCGGCAGCAGGTCCTGTACCAGGGCTTTCCGGTGAGGACGCAGGGGGCGGCCCTGGCGGCGGCCGTACAGATTCAGCCGGACCGGGGACTGTGGGTTGTCAGGCAAAGGCGTTACGCAGGTCATCGACCAGATCCGTCCTTTCCCATGAAAACCCTCCGTCCGGCTCCGGGTCCCGGCCAAAATGCCCATAGGCCGCCGTCCGGGCATAGATGGGCCGGTTCAGCTGCAGGCGTTCCCGGATTCCGCGGGGCCTCAGGTCCACCAGCTGCTGCAGCACATCCGCCAGCCGGGTTTCATCCACATGGCCGGTGCCATGGGTATCCAGGCAGAACGACAGGGGCCGGGACACACCGATAGCATATGAAATCTGGATGGTGCAGCTGTCCGCCAGACCCGCAGCCACCACATTTTTCGCCAGATACCGGGCCGCATAGGCGGCCGAGCGGTCAACCTTGGTGGGGTCCTTGCCGGAAAAGGCCCCCCCGCCATGGGGCGCCGCGCCGCCATAGGTGTCCACAATGATCTTGCGCCCGGTCAGGCCGGTGTCGCCGTCCGGGCCGCCAACCACAAAACGGCCTGTGGGATTGACCAGCACATCTTCCGGTGCGCACATCCATTCCGGCGGCAGGACATTTACGATATGGGGCCAGACCATGGCACGTACATCAGCCTGCGACAGGGATTCATGATGCTGGTGGGACAGGACAACCTTTTCCACCCGCACGGGTTTTCCGCCGGCATAGCGCAGGGTGACCTGGCTTTTGGCATCGGGCCCCAGCAGGGGAAGCGCCCCGGAATGACGCGCCTCGGCCAGCGAGCGCAGGATGGCATGGGCATACCAGACAGGAGCAGGCATAAGGGCCGGCGTCTCACGGCAGGCATAGCCGAACATAATGCCCTGGTCCCCCGCCCCTTCCTCCCTGTCCTCTCCGGCATCCACCCCCACGGCGATATCCGGGGACTGGGCGTGGACAAGAACCGTCACATCCATCTTTTTCCAGTGAAAGCCGGCCTGTTCATAGCCAATGCTGCGCACAGCGTGACGGGCTGTGGACTCCAGCTCTGCGGGGCCAATGGATGCAGGCCCGCGAACCTCCCCTGCCAGGATCAGGCGATTGGTGGTCGCCAGCGTCTCGACAGCCACGCGCGCGTGGGGATCCGCTGTCAGATACAGGTCCAGGATAGCGTCCGAAACCCGGTCACAGACCTTGTCCGGATGCCCCTCTGATACAGATTCACTGGTGAATATACAGTCGTGCCTTCTCATGGTCCCTCCCTGCTGTCCGCTGCCCCTGAATACCGGAGGGCCGGGCCAGTGACAAGACAGCAGGTCTTTCAGGGAAGGCTGTCCGGTATCTGGTCCGGATTGTCCAGGCTGGCCACAGCTTTTGCCAGCTCGAATATGCGGCGACGCACACGCGGATCCCGGATTTTCTGCCAGGCCCGGGCCATCTCCAGTGTCTCGCGGTTCGGAACGGGATCCGGTTCATACGGGACCTGATCCCCCTCAACAAATCCGGGAACAGCGGAATTTGCAGGATTGTCTTCATAAAAATACGAGACAGGAACATTCAGCACACCGGCCAACCGGTGCAGGCGCGAGGCACTGATGCGGTTTGCCCCCCGCTCGTATTTCTGGATCTGCTGGAATGTCAGGCCGATCATCCGGCCCAGCTTGTCCTGGCTGTAACCCATAATGATGCGCCGCAGGCGCAATCTTGAGCCGATGATTTTGTCCACAGGGCTTGGGCCATCTGATTTTGGCCGGCCCCCGCGGCGACGAACTGCCTGTTCCATCAGGTTCTCTCTGTCATGCTTAGCTTTGGTAGCTAATAATTGACCAGAAGAACTAATGATTATGTCGGGTAATTCAAGTACTTTTTTTGTTTCTTCCCCTGTTTACAACCCCCGCGATAGTAAAAAGGACTGTCATCAGGAGCATGATTCCATAAACTTTATTTCCGTAACGGGCAAAAATGGGCCCATCCTGCAGGGCCTGTGGCAGGCCGGACTCCAGGATTTCCACAGTTCCCAGGCGGCTCCGGGTCACAATGCGGCCCCAGGGATCCACAACACCGGAAATGCCGGTATTGGCCACCCGCACCAGGGGAACCCCCTCCTCCACCGCCCGGACCCGGGCTATGGCAAAATGCTGCCAGGGCCCGGCCGATATGCCGAACCAGGCATCGTTGGTTACATTCAGAAGCCACTGTGGCCGGCTGCCCCGGCTGGCCACATCACCGGGAAAAATGGCCTCATAGCAGACCAGCGGACTGAAAGGCGGAAGGCCCGGGACGGATACTGTCACCGGCCCCGGCCCGCGGGAGAAGTTTGTTGCCCCTGCCGCGACCGGATCAACAGGCAGGTATTCGCGGAAAGGGATGAACTCGCCAAAAGGCACCAGATGAAACTTGTCGGCCGTAGCTATGATATTTCCCTGACCATCCAGGACAAAAACACTGTTGTAGAAATGCTTCTGCCCCTCCTGGATCTGCGTACGCAGGGCCCCGGTCAGCAGAACACCTCCGGGCGGGGCAGCATCCGCCAGCGTTTTCCGCAGATCAGGCTGTTCGTTCAGAACCCAGGGAACAGCCGTCTCAGACCAGATAACCACTGTGGGAAGCCGGGGGGAAGTCGCCTGGGACATGTCAATCTGGGTGCGGAGGTTCGCCGCCTGGACCGCCGGATCCCATTTCAGGGTCTGGGCAATGGCCGGCTGGACAAGACGCAGCATCACCCCGGGAACCATGGGGGCCTGCTCCCCCGCACCGGACAGGCGCCACAGCCCGACCCCGGTAACCAGGACAGCCACTATAATGCCGGCAGATACAGGGACCAGCACCCGTCTGTCCCGCAGGGAAAACCATCCGGTCAGGGCGGGCAGTGATGCCAGAGCCACGGTCAGAAGGCCCAGGCCATATGATCCTATCCACGCCACCGACTGCAGGACAGGCGGAATATCCACCCAGGCATAGGCTGTCAGGCTCCAGGGAAACCCGGTGAAAAGATGGCCCCGCAGCCACTCACCCGCGCTCCACGCCGTTGCGAACACAAGGATCCGCGCAATACCCCGCTGTCCCGCCATAAAGGTGACCAGCGTGGCAAGGCCGGTGAATACGGCCAGCAGCACGGGTAATCCGCCTACGGACAGAGGCAGAACCCACCAGAACCGGGCAATATCCGTAAACAGGGAAAAGGAAATCCAGTACAGGCCCAGGACAAAGTGGACAAGACCAGACAGCCAGCCGGTGAAAAAAGCCTGCCAGCGCGTCCGGGCACCATCCAGAACCCACAGCAGGGCCGGAAAGACCAGAAACAGCAGGGGAAAGAGACCCGCAGGCGGAAGGGCCAGCGTGGCCAGACTGCCCAGAGCGGCGAGAACCAGAGCCCGTTTCCAGCCAGTCAGACCGGACAGCCAGCGGGCCAGCGGCATCTGTTTACTCCCCTGCAGAGGGAGGCGGGGAAGACGCATGTCCGGAAAGGTTGCGCACTTTCACTTTCCTGACCCGGCGGGAGTCTGCTTCCAGAACCTCGAACTCCAGACCTGACGGATGATTCAGGATATCCCCGCGCCGGGGAACGCGCCCCGCCAGGGAGAACACCAGACCACCCAGGGTATCCACTTCCTCCCTCTCCACGTCCGTCAGAACAGGACCGGCCTTTCTCTCGAATTCGCGGACAGACAGGCGGGCATCGGCCACCATGGTCCCGTCCGGACGGATCACCGCATGGCTGGCGGCTTCCTCGTCATACTCGTCCTCTATCTCGCCCACGATCTCCTCGACCAGATCCTCCAGGGTCACGAGGCCGTCGATGCCACCGTACTCATCCACCACGAGGGCGATGTGGTGGCGGTCCTGGCGCATCTGGCGCAGCAGGTCGAGCACTTTCATTCCCGGCGTCACAACCGGAATCCGGCGGACAATTTCCGCCAGTGTGCATTCCTTTCCCGCCGCCATGCAGGCCAGAACGTCCTTGACGTGGACCATACCCACCACGTCATCCAGCGTTTCCCGGTATACCGGCACCCGGCTGTGGCCTTCGTCGGCCATATGGCGCACGACTTCGGCAAACGGGGTCTGGACCTCCAGCGCGATGATATCCACCCGGGGCACCATGGCGTCGCTGACTGTCCTGTCATGCAGCTTCAGGACGTTGGACAGCAGGGTGCGTTCCTCGCCGGTTACCGGCTCTTCCCGCTCCTCCACCATATCCTGGATCCTGTCCCATGCAGAATCGTCCTCCCGCCCACGCAGAAGAAGGCGGAGCCAGGACATGAAGGGACTGGACTGGGTTTCAGTGTGTTCGGCCCCGTCGTTGCGGGGCAATCGCGTGTCGTCGTTCATTTCTCTGTGTCAGGAATGTGCGGGGCCGTTTTTGCCGGAAGCCCGTGGATCAGGAATGCCCAGGTCCCGGAGGATCCTGGTCTCGAGGCGCTCCATGCGCGTGGCTTCAGCATCGGTTTCGTGGTCGTACCCCAGCAGGTGAAGGATGCCATGGACAACCAGCCAGGACACGTAGTGGTCCAGGGGTTTGTCCTGCTGTACGGCTTCCGCCGCGACAGTCTGAAAGGCAAGTATAACATCGCCCAGGATCAAAGGAAAGCACGTATTTCCGGAAGCAGTTTCCCCCTCCCCCCCGGGCTCCAGAAAGGGGAAGGACAGGACATTGGTCGGCTTGTCCTTGCCCCGCCATGTGCGGTTCAGGTCCTGGACAGTTTCATCATCGGACAGGATAACGGTCACTTCCAGTTCTTTTGCTCCGCGCACCTCTTCAGGCAGATCAGCAACCGCAATGGCTGCCCGGACCGCCCGGTTCACCACAGCATCCAGACCGGACAGATCGTCGCTCCAGCCATTGTGCTCCACAATCACTTCCAGGCCCACGGCCGGCATCTTCTTTTTTTGGGATTTTTTTTCCATGGAGCGTACTCTGTCCATATCCATTCGTGTGGTCAAGGAAGAGTCTGTGGTTTTTTCAGACACCACGCACTATAGTCCCCCCATGCGTTTCATGGCCCTTGTCCTTCTGTGCATCATGCTCTGCCCGCCTGTGCTGGCGGCCACTGTCACCATGGACAATATCCAGGTGGATGTGGTGGCGGACAATGCCGCAGCGGCAAGGGACAGGGCCATGGCGGAAGCGCGGAAAAAGGCGCTGCTCCTGTGGCGACAGCAGCAGGGTTTCGCCGGGACAGACATCCCGCAGGACCAGGCTGACGCAGCCACGGCCTTTATTGACGTTGTCGAGGAAAAGGCCTCGGGCCAGAATTACAGGGGAATTTTCCGGGTCGGCCTGAATGTGGGCAGCCCGAATCCCGCCCCGGGCAGGTCCGTGCAGGATATCCGCAACGACCTGTCCTTCCTGAACCCGGTGCAGCAGGCCCGCACCACAGCCCGCACATGGAATGCTCCCGGAACCGCACAGGCCAGTGGCTGGATCCTTCTGGTGCCGGTCCATCGTACTTCGTCGGGGCCTGTTGTGTGGGAAAACACGGATCCCTGGATCACGGAATGGAACGTTCCTGTGCGCCGGCGGGCTGTGGATTTTGTGGTGACAGACGGAGATGTGGAGGACAGGCAGATGCTGTCCGGCACGGCTGCCGCCCTGGCGGACGGTGAGGCCCTGCGCCGGCTGGCCGAAAAATACCGGGCCGGCGGCGTTGCGCTGGTGACGCTGGATACGGCCTTTTCGCAGACCCCTGATTCGTCCGGCATTGTGGAGGTCACCCTGTGGACCCCCGCCCGCGGCCTCATGACCATGCGGGCTCCTGTGACGGATCCATCCCTGTTCTCCGAAGGACGGGCCGCGGCCCTGGGCCTCCTGGACACCGTGGCGGACGGAGGCGATGCCTTCCGGGAACCGGTACAGACTGCGCTGGCGCCTCTGCCCTATTCCTGGTATGACAGCCAGCCCGCCGTCATCGAGGTTCCCCTGAAAGCCACCCTGAAAACGCCGCAGCGCTGGATGGAAATCCGCTATGCCCTGTCCACCATCCGCGGCCTGGTGGTCAAGCCTTTGCTGGTCACCGCTTCCTCGGCCGAAATGATCGTCCAGTACCCCGGCACGCGGGAACAGCTGGTGCGGGAGCTGCAAGCCCGTGGGCTCGCCCGTTAATCCACCCGCTGCGGCTTGATCTTTCAGGCCTTCTGGTCTAACAGGAGAAGGCTTTTTCTTTCTGCCTGAAGGCTCCCATGCTTCCCATCCTGATCGTTTTTCTTCCCCTTCTGGCCGCCCTCGTCGCAGGATTCGGAGGGCGCCTCATCGGCGACCGGGGAGCCCAGCTGGTCACATGCAGCGCGGTGCTGGCCGCAGCGGCGATGTCGGTTATCCTGTTTTCACAGACGGCCCTGGCGGGGGTGCAGGCCTTCACCATTCCCCTGCTGTCCTGGGTCCATGTGGGTGATTTCCGGGTGGACTGGGCCCTGCGCATCGACACGCTGACCACTGTTATGCTGGTCGTCGTCACCGTCGTGTCCGCCATGGTGCACCTGTATTCCGTGGGCTATATGAGCCACGATCCGCACAAGCCGCGCTTCATGGCGTACCTCAGCCTGTTCACCTTTGCCATGCTGATGCTGGTCACCGCCGATAACCTGCTGCAGATGTTCTTCGGGTGGGAAGGCGTCGGGGTGGCCTCCTACCTGCTGATCAATTTCTGGTACACGAAAGACAGCGCCAACGCCGCATCTATCAAGGCTTTTCTGGTCAATCGTGTGGGCGACTTCGGCTTTGCGCTGGGCATCATGGCGATCTTCGTCCTGTTCGGATCGGTGCAGTTCGACAGCATTTTCGCCGAGGCGCCCCAGCTGGCCACCCTCACCATGAATTTTCTGGGCGTCGAGGTTCATGCCCTGACCGTGGCGTGCCTGCTGCTGTTCATGGGCGCCATGGGCAAATCCGCCCAGCTGGGCCTGCACACGTGGTTGCCCGATGCCATGGAGGGCCCCACGCCCGTCTCGGCCCTCATCCACGCCGCCACCATGGTGACCGCGGGCGTGTTTATGGTAGCGCGCCTGTCACCACTGTTCGAATATGCACCCGTGGCCCTGCAGGTCGTCACCGTGGTGGGCGCGCTGACAGCCTTTGTGGCCGCCACCATCGGCCTGGTACAGAACGACATCAAGCGCATCATCGCCTATTCCACCATGAGCCAGCTGGGATACATGTTCTTCGCCCTGGGCGTAGGCGCGTATTCCGCCGCCATGTTCCACCTGATGACCCACGCGTTCTTCAAGGCCCTGCTGTTCCTGGGCGCAGGGTCGGTCATCCACGCCCTGTCGGACGAGCAGGACATCCGCAACATGGGCGGCATCTGGAAGAAGATCCCGGTGACATACGTGATGATGTGGATCGGGTCGCTGGCGCTGGCGGGCATTCCGTTCTTCGCCGGATATTATTCAAAGGACATTATTCTCGAGGCGGCGTTCGGAGCGCACTCGGCCGTGGGCCAGTTCGCTTACTGGATCGGCATCGCCGCCGCCGTCATGACCGCGTTCTATTCCTGGCGCTTGCTGATCCTGACGTTCCACGGCAAGCCCCGCGCCGACCGGGAAACCATGGAGCATGTGCACGAATCCCCCCTGATCATGCTGATCCCGCTGTTTGTGCTGGCGGTGGGAGCTGTGCTGTCGGGCTGGTATGCGTACGACTGGTTCGTGGGAGACGATAGATATGAATTTTGGCTCAGCTCTATAGAGCCATTTTGGCTCAGTTCTATAGATCTAAGAAAGTTATCCCAGGGATCTGATATTATAGCGCTTGCGCATCACGTACCCGACTGGGTCAAGCTGTTGCCCACAATCGCTGGTATAACAGGCATCGTGCTGGCGTATCTGCTGTACATAGCCGCACCGAAAGTGCCAGGTATTCTGGCCAGCGTGTTCCGGCCCGTGTACGTGTTCATCTATCGCCGCTGGATGTTTGACGAACTGTACGATCAGATGTTCGTTCGACCCTCGCTCTGGCTGGGCCAAGTGTTCTGGAAGAAGGGCGACGGAGCCATCATCGACGGCCTGGGCCCGGACGGAGTCGCCGCCATGACCCAACGCGCCGCCACCCTCACCAGCCGCCTGCAGACCGGGTACGTATACCACTACGCCTTCGCCATGGTCCTGGGTCTGATCGTCCTGATCGGGTGGTTCTGGTGGTAAAAACCTGCTTTATAAGGAAAGTATCCTGGCTGCACGTCCAGTTCTTGTTGCTGTGATGTGTTCAGCAAAGGCCTCCAGAAGTTCCTGATATTCCCGACCGGTCTGACCCATATCTTCACCAGCGCGGGCAAAAATATAGTCTTTCCATCCCCTCAAAATCTCTGCCAGGGAACAATTCCCCAGAACATGGCTGACAGTGTTGCCAACCTGACCGGAAAGGCAGGAAGTTATTGTGCGCATATGCAATATCTCATTGCCGAGAATGCCGACGCAGAATGGCCGGGTTCCACTAATCCTGAGCGTCATTTCTGTATTGGTCCAGAGCACCCGCCAGGAAGCGTGAACATACAGGGGACCTTTTGACGGGGCCCCTTCAACTTCCAGAAAGTCACAACATTGCACAGGAACAGTTACCCTCGGAGGAGCATCATTTGACGGGAATTTTACCCGCGCACCCTGAAGACCGTGAAGTCTCAGAATGTATGAATTATGCGACATGGAACAATCCTTTATCCCGGAGAAAAAGTGCTATGACCTGTTTTTACTTGCGTCAATAGTTGTCCCGATCAGATGGTTTTATGGGAGATGATACAATGTTCCAGGCATCCATAGAACCCTGGCTGCTTCTGGCCTTTTTTGCAGTGTATTTCCTGATTGCCTTTGTGTGGCGGTCGGTGTGGGTGTGGCGAGAGACGGGCATCAACCCTTACAACTCTGCCGGGCCTGACAATACCCATCGCTTTTCCATGCGGGCGTTTCGTATTCTTTTGGTGGTCCTGACCCTGTGGCTGCTGGCCAGCGCATTGTTCCCTGAACTGCAGGCGTTCGCGGGGCCCATGGAATGGCTGGAGGACCCGGTTCTGACTATCATGGGCTGGATCATGCTTGGTGTTGCCCTGCTGTGGACAGCACTGGCCGAGATTCATATGGGCCGGTCCTGGCGCATCGGCATTGATACAGGCCGCGCCGCAAACCTGGTCACAGACGGCCTGTTCGCCCTGTCGCGCAATCCTGTTTTTCTGGGTATGCGCCTGGGACTGTGTGGCCTGTTTCTGGTCCAGCCCAACGCCCTCACACTGGCCATCGCCGTGGCCGGAGACATCCTGATACAGATCCAGGTCCGGCTGGAGGAGGCGCATCTTCTGAAAATACACGAAGAAAAATACGCGGAATACCGCCACAGCGTCCGGCGCTGGCTCTGACGCCGGAAAGGCCGCGTCATCGTCTGAAATGCGGATTCACTTCCTGTACGCTCGCAGGCATCATCCATTTTTTTCAATAAAGCTTTTCAGGCCCGGAACCAAGTACAACGCTCCATACTGGTTGAGGTGATGATTATCCATATATATAAACTGTCCATCCTCATTGCGCGGCACTTTGATCAGGGGCAAAGGATCAAAATAGGGAATATCAAGACTTTTCAGCAAAGGCAGAAGACTGGCATGGGAACCCTGCACAACCCTGCGGGCATAACCGGGATCCAGGGTCATACAGTCCTTGCCCTCCCGTGGGAACCATTTTGACACCAGGACATGGTTCCTGATCATGCAGTCATGGGGATCTTCCCTGAACTCGGGCACACTTCCCAGATAATAAACGGCCCTGTTTGCGGATTTTATTTTCTTCAGCGAGCGGCGAAGGTCTTCTGAATCTCCGGCCAGGCGCAGACCCAGAAAGACATACCGGATACTGGTATCCTTCTCCAGAACATCATAGAACGCCTTCGTCAGATCCATACAATACGTATCTGGCTTGCCGGCTTTCATTTTCACTTCACTGCTCTCAACCCAAGTGGAGCATGCGCGGCGTGAAAACATCCGCACAGTCAGGTCCCTGCTTTTCGCCCATTCCACGACTGTCGGCATGTAATGGGCGGCGTGGGAATCGCCGCTCACAATAACCTCATAGGTATCCTTGTTGGGGCCTATGATACAGTTCTGCCTGTCAAATGCTCCGCCTTCCCCGGCGCAGATATCGTACAGATCATGGGGTCGCAGCTCCGCCCTGTCCATCTCATAGCTGACCCGCCATGCTGCACTGTGGCGGAGCTTGAGAACATTTGATGCAAGGATGAAAACCATTATGGTACACACCCCTGCGCTGATGATCTTGCGGGGGGATATTTTCAGGCGCCTGGCGGGCTGTTCTATATACCTCCATGAAACACAGGCGAGAATAAAGGAAACAATGATGATGGCAATACGGGCCTGTACATCAAGTTCCGCACTGAAATAACCTTTGTAGAACGCGACAAGAGGCCAGTGCCACAGGTAAAGAGAGTATGATATCAGACCTGTAAATACCATAATCCTGGAGGAAAGGATTGTATGGGCAAGGCCCGTTTCCTGCCGGGCCGCATGGATGAACAGGGCCGCGCCAAGGCACGGAACAAGGGCCTTGAATCCCGGCATACCCTTTTCATCGAGAAACAACAGTGAGAACAGGATCAGGAAAACACCAAGCGCGGAAAAGAATTCGACCCCTTTTTTTCCCTGAATTGCGGGAAGGACAGCCAGTGAGACCATGCCGCCCAGGGAGAGCTGCCAGGCCCGTGACCAGGGAAGATAAAAAGCATCCATGGCATTGGTGCGGACCAGATATTCTCTTGCCAGCAGGCTCAGGATAAAAAGGATGCCCAGAATGACCGGGCTGCGCCTGAGGCCCCATACCTTGTGAATGAGGATGAGCAAAAGAGGCCAGATGAGGTAAAACTGCTCCTCCACACCAAGGGACCATGTATGCAGCAGGGG
>JALYJY010000062.1 GCA_030775045.1 Pseudomonadota bacterium
CCTCCAGAGAGACTGTTTTCAGGCCGGATTGCCTGCATTGCCATTGCAAACACCCGGGCCCCTGGAAAGTTCCCTCAGATCGTGTGATGAAGGACAAGACCGTGTGCTTTCAGCCATTTTGCGGCTTCCCGCCGATGCGGGGTCAGCCGGTCCACGACAGTCCAGAAGGCCCGCGAATGGTTCATCTCCACCAGATGGGCCACCTCATGGGCCACGATATAGTCAACCACATGGTCCGGGGCCATCACCAGCCTCCAGCAGAAAGACAGACGGCCTGACGTGGAACAGCTGCCCCAGCGGCTGCGCATGTCCCTGACCTGGACAGACCGGATCTTTTTGCACACAAGTTCAGCCTTCTGTGCAGCCCTGGCTGAAAACTCCCGCAGTGCCAAGGTTTTCAGGGTATCCCGGACCCGCCGGGCAAAAAAGGCCAGATCACCGCCCACCCTGATACAGGTCTCTGAAAGAACTCCCTGTCCCCTGTGGGCCGGGTCATGGACCACCTCCAGCGGCCGGCCCAGGACAGAAATGGGGGATCCACTCATCAGAGCCGGGGCAGGTGCGGACAGGTGCAGGCTGTGGCGGGCAATCCAGGAACGGCTGCGGCTGACGAAGGCCCGGGCCCTGTCGACAGACATGCCCCGGGGAAGGACAAGCTCGATCCGCCGTCCCTGCGGGTTCACTTTCAGGCTGACCCGGCGGGCCCGCAGGCTGACCCTGACCCAGAGAGGATGGCTGATCCCCTCGAACTCCACCGGCCTGGCAACACTTTTTGACATCACAGCTGCACATTGCCACAAATGAAGGACTGCCGCAAAGAAAGCTGTTGAAAACCGTGACCGGAAAACCGCCCCGCAAACGCACTGTGACCGAAGAAGAACAGAAGCTGTGGCGGCTGTCCATGCGCGGTGCAATGCCCCTGCGGAAGGAAGAGGCTTCCCCTGCCCTTCCAGAGACGGAACCGGAACCTCCTCCCCGCCGCCCCGCAATGAAGCAGGCCGCGCGACCGGGTCCTGCACATGACCCCGGAAAGCCCCTGGAACCCGGCTCGGCCATGGGCCTTGACCGCAGGACGCACCAGCGACTCCGGAAGGGAAAGATGGCCATCGACGGCCGGCTGGACCTCCATGGGCTAACCCAGGATGCGGCCTATAACGCGCTGGTGTCTTTTGTGGAAAACGGCTGGCAACGGGGAAAAAGGTGCCTGCTGGTTATCACCGGCAAAGGCCTGTCGGCGGGCGGTCAGGGCGTTCTGCGGCAGCAGGTCCCGCGCTGGCTGAACGAGACACGGCTGCGACCGGCCATCCTGGCTGTCTCACCCGCACAGGCCGAACACGGCGGCAGCGGAGCCCTGTATGTGCTTCTGAAAAGAAAAAGGATCAGTTCGCGAGAGGACGGGGCCGGAAAGGAATGATCTCTGCGGTACCAGCCTGGGGCTCCCGGTGAACCGGCGCCTGGTCCCGACGATCCTGCAGGAACACCACCTTTTCTTCCTCCGGCTGTGTCCGGACCTTTTCAGCCGGCACAGGGACAGCCCTGGCATACAGTGCTTCCATGCGTTCCGGATGGACTGGAAGCGTGACGCTGATCATTCCGGCGATTTCCGCACTGTCGGACAGCTTTTCCGACTTATGCGGGATCATGGGAATGTCCCGGTCCTTGAGTGGCAGAACCCAGATCCAGGGATCACCAACATGTTTTGAAAACAGATACGGCCCCATACACAGCGTGACGGCCGGGATACCTTTCATGACGTCAAAGAGACGGCGCAGGGCCTGGCGTGCCACTTCTGCCGGCGCATCACTCCCAAGGCCGGTCAGCCAGGCCCCCATGGCATTGAGGGTCCGGGCCACATTCAAGCGGTAGGCCCCCTCCCCCACAAAAATCTCGGTTTCAGCAAGGCAGACGTTGGGCTCATCCGCATCGGCAGATTTTTCCGGCGGGGAAAATCCCGTAAATCCGGGGATTGCGCTGTCCATTTTCCAGGAGGCTGTCCCCTCCACAGGCCGGCAGCCGGCAGAAAACAGCACATCCCTCAGGGCCTCGACCACATCAAAGACCTGGTCCACCGTGCCTCCCTTCACAAAGACGGAAGCACTGTAGAGTCCCTGACTGTCGCCTGATGTTTTTGTTTTTCTTCCTGACATGGTCCTGTTTCCCGGTGTTTCTGAACGGTCCATCGCCGTTCCATGAACCCACCCTGGACCCCCAATGGTTAACAAACCGTTTGCAGTCCGGATTTTCTCAAAAAAACAGAATTCCGGTTTGCTTCCGGGCGTGCTAGACACTGCCAGCACAAAGCATTTTTCGGAGAGTAAAATGGCTGTTCTGGTGAGCAAGGATACCAAGGTCATCTGCCAGGGCTTTACCGGCGCGCAAGGGACATTCCACTCGGAACAGGCCATTGCCTATGGCACCCGCATGGTTGGCGGCGTGACCCCCGGCAAGGGCGGGACGAAGCACCTGGACCTGCCCGTGTTCGACACAGTGGCCGAAGCTGTTCACAAGACCGGCGCCAACGCCACGGTTATCTATGTTCCACCGCCCTTTGCCGCCGATGCGATTCTCGAAGCCATTGACGCGGAAATCCCCTTGGCCATCTGCATCACCGAAGGCATTCCCGTTCTGGACATGGTCCGGGTCAAGCGGGCCCTGCAGGGATCGAAGACCCGCCTGATCGGCCCCAACTGCCCCGGCGTCATCACGCCCGGCGAGTGCAAGATCGGCATCATGCCCGGCCATATCCACAAGCGCGGCAAGATCGGCATCGTGTCCCGGTCCGGCACCCTGACCTATGAGGCTGTGGCCCAGACCACCGCGGCTGGTCTTGGCCAGACCACCTGCATCGGAATCGGCGGCGACCCGGTCAACGGTACGAATTTCGTGGAGTGCCTCGAGATGTTCCTGGCCGATCCGGAAACGCAGGGCATCATCATGATCGGTGAGATCGGTGGCCCGGGCGAAATCGACGGTGCAGCGTTCCTGAAATCGGCAAAGGCGAAAAAGCCTGTTGTAGGCTTTATCGCAGGCCGCACAGCCCCGCCGGGCCGCCGCATGGGCCATGCCGGCGCCGTCATCTCGGGCGGACACGACACGGCTGATGCCAAGATCGAAGCCATGCGCAGCGCTGGCATCACCGTGGCCGAAAGCCCCGCTGCCCTGGGCAGTACAATGCTGAAAGTGATGGGACGTTAAGGATTTATCTCTCCACCTGAGGGAGAGGTAATTAGCTACTTCCCACTCACGGGCAAAACACACGTCACGGTCGTCCCCTCACCCGGGCGGCTGTCGATGGTGACACGGCCGTGGTGCAGGTCGGTAAAGCTTTTCACCAGGGACAGGCCAAGGCCGGCTCCGCCTGTACCAGCAGCGTTACCGCCTCGCTCAAATTTTCCGAACACACGCTGCAGGTCCGCTTCCGGAATGCCCACACCGTTGTCCTGGACGGAGAAGGTCACCTCCTGCCCTGTCCGGTGCGCCCCGATCCGGATCATGCCGCCGGCCGGTGTGAAACGGATGGCATTGCCCATCAGGTTGAACAGGATCTGCTTCAGGCGCTTTGCGTCTGCCGTCATGGTCCCGATATCCGGGGGACAGTCAATGCGGACAGACAGGTTCTGTTTTGTTGACCATTCGCGGGTCAGTTCCACCACGCCCTGCAGCAGGGGCAGGATCTCGACCGGTCCAGGCTCCAGCTCGATATAACCGGCCTCAACACTTGCCACGTCCAGGATGTCGTTGATGAGAGACATCAGGCGCTGGCTGGCCTCCAGAATGCTGCGGCTGTAATCTTCCTGCCGCGAATTGAGAGGGCCAAAGTACTTGTTGGCCAGGATTTCCGAAAAGCCCATGATGGCGTTCAGCGGCGTGCGCAGCTGGTGCGTCACGTTGGCGATGAACTGGGATTTCAGGCGATCCGCCGCCTCCAGCGCCGCGTTGGTGGAGCGCAATCCCTGCTCCAGCCGCACTGTATCGGTAATATCCATCCAGGTGGTCAGTACCGCCCCGTCCGGCAGCGGCACGACCGAGAACATCAGCACGCTGCCATCCCGCCGCTCAAGCCGCTGGCGGCTGCTGGTCCGGCCCAGCGCAAGGGCAACAAACTGGTCCCGGTATTCTTTCCATGATCCCCCGTTATCCAGCAGGGGGCGCACCTTCTCCATGAGTTCGACCAGATGGGGCTCACCCTGGATATCTTCGGGCTTCAGGTTCCACAGATGGCAGAACGAGGGATTGTACAGCTTCAGCCGCCCGTCACCGCCAAATACCGCCATTCCCTCAACCAGGTTGTCCAGGGTCTCCTTCTGCACGGCCATCAGGGTGTTGTAAGAGGATTCAAGCGCCAGGCGACTGGTAACATCTTCCAGAACGAACATCAGGCCGCCCAGTGCATGGGGCACAATCAGCATGCGCAGCGTCGCCCCGTCCGGCAGATGGAGCAGGCTTTCCTGCGGTTCGATCAGGGATGTGAACAGCGCCAGGTTTTCCTTGCGATAGCGCTGGAAGTCCACCACTTCGGGCAGGCGGCGGCGCTCGCGCAGGTTTTCCAGGATCTCGCTGAACAGGGGGCAGGTATCCAGCCAGGTTTCGTCCAGCCCCCACAGCCGCCGCCAGGCCTGGTTATAGAACTTCAGGCGCGTGTCAGAGCTGTATATGGCAATGGCCGAACCCAGCTGCTCCAGCAGGTTGGCCTGGGCCGAGGTAAAATGCTGAAGCTCGGTCTTCAGGGTGTTTTCCGTGGTCCTGTCGATGGCCAGTCCGGCCATAAGGCCTGTGCCTGACAGCGGAACCTCAGTCACATCCATGAACCGCCGCGTTCCCCCCACCACAATCCGCGCACTGACCGTCACAGGCCTGCCGCTGTTCCGGGCTTCCTTTCCGGTCCCTGCCGACAGCTCCCGCTGCTCCCGGATCACCACATCCGGCGTGGTTTCCAGCAAGGTGGCGCACGCGCTGTTGCACCACACCAGCCTGAGGTCCCTGTCCCGCTGCCACAGGGGGACAGGCAGCCCCTCGGCCAAAGCCTGCCATTCCTTTCGCGCCTGTTCAGTTGTGGCCAGAAGATCCCTCTGGCGCTGGATGTCTTTCTCGGTACGGGTCGCATCCACAAGCCACAGGATGTGCGCCCGCTCGTCCCCCGAAACGCCTGTGCGCCCCTGGACCAGAAGGACCCGTTGTCCTTCCGTCCTGATTTTCAGATCAAAAGTCCTGTCATCCTGCTGCAAAAAGCGCAGCGCATTGGCCAGCCCGTCAGATTCCGCACCGCTCACACAGGCCAGCAGATCGCGCACATGGGACAGGGAGGGACAGCCGAGAAGGGCCGCCGCCTCGGCCGAAGATACAAGAGTCTGATCCGCCTGGACCTGGATCCAGTCCAGCGGCAGGGCCTGCTGTGTTGCTTCCAGCCGATCGATATATTGCCGGTTTTCCCTGCGCAGACGGTTCAGACGTTTGGCCTGCCAGATCGCAACCCCCGCCAGCAGGGCGGACAGTACGGCCAGAGATGCAAGGAGAGCTGAAATCACCAGATCGACCCGGAATTTTCACGGCGGAGGCTCTGTTTTCTATCACGAAGCACATACCGTGTCATGCGGGGATTGCCCAAGGCGTGCCATCAATTGACGCAGAATGAGCCAGATGACAAGTGTTTCTGAGCCCCGGAGCGCAGTGTACATAAAAGTACATGAGCACCGGAAGCGCAGGAAACCGCAGTCAGATGACCATTATCCGTTCAATTGATGGCACGCCCTACCCCGTCTTCCCCAAGGCGCCCGTCACCAGGGACAGGGCCTCGTCGATCATGGCGGGGTCCTCGGCCTCTGCCATCACGCGGATCACCGGTTCCGTTCCGGATTTGCGCACCAGAAGGCGGCCATGGTCCTTCAGCCGATCCGTCATATCCCGGATCACGGCCTTCACCGCCGGCCTGTCCAGCGGATTGTCCCCTGAAAAGCGGACGCTGGTGATTTTCTGGGGCAGCGGCTCAAAAATGCGGGTCACGGCACTGGCCTGTTTTTCCTGCCTGTGCAGGACCGACAGGACCTGCAGGGCGGCCACCAGGCCATCTCCCGTCGTACCGTGGTCAGCCAGAACGATATGGCCGGACTGCTCGCCGCCCACGTTGAAGCCGTGGCTGCGCATATGCTCGACCACATAGCGGTCGCCCACGGCCGTGCGCGCCAGGATCAGGCCCAGGCCGGCCAGGTGGCGTTCCAGCCCCAGGTTGGACATGACCGTGGCCACAACGCCGCCGCCTTTCAGCTGGCCCTCGCGGGCCATCTGCCCGGCAATCAGGGCCATCAGCTGGTCCCCGTCGATGATCCGGCCCTGCTCGTCCACCAGGATCAGGCGGTCGGCATCGCCGTCCAGGGCGATCCCCAGTTGGGCCTGGTGCAGGACCACCTGCTCCTGCAGGCGCTCGGGATGGACAGCCCCGCAATCCCTGTTGATGTTGGTCCCGTCGGGAGCCACGGCCATGGGGACAACGTCGACCCCCAGCTCCCACAGGACAGTAGGCGCCACCTTGTAGGCCGCGCCATGGGCACAGTCCACGACCACCTTCAGCCCGTCCAGTCTCTGCCCGCGCGGAAGGGTATTCTTGGCAAACTCGATATAGCGGCCGCTGGCATCCTCCAGCCTTTTGGCACGCCCCAGACCGGACGCAGCAGCCATATCAGGCGTAAAGGGTTTTGCCAGACGCGCCTCGATGGCCGCCTCGGTCTCATCCGACAGCTTGTAGCCGTCCGCACCGAACAGCTTGATCCCGTTGTCCTCGTACGGATTGTGGGAAGCGGAGATCATCACCCCCAGATCCGCGCGCAGGGACCGTGTCAGCATGGCCACCGCCGGCGTGGGCACAGGGCCCACCATGATCACGTCCATGCCCATGGAGGTAAAGCCGGCCGCCAGCGCAGGCTCCAGCATATAACCGGACAGGCGCGTATCCTTGCCGATCAACACCTGATGGCGATGACGCCCGCGGCGCAGCTCCAGCGCTGCGGCCATGGCCACACGCAGCGCTGTCTCGGCAGTCATGGGCTCTGTGTTCGCCGTGCCCCGGATGCCGTCCGTCCCGAACAGTTTGCGCATGTCAGACTTTCCCGGCGAAGTACAGAAACCCCACGATCACGACGGCTATCAGCACGAAAAACCACAGGCTTGTGCCAGGCCCCCAGCGCCGCTGCTGGCGCCAGGATACACCACTGCCAGGCAGGCCCACGCTGCCCTTCATGCCCCGGGGGGAGAGATTGACGTTGGCGCCCTTCGGCCCCACGCCCAGGCTCAGCCCGCTTTTCGAGACATTCACGCGCAGCAGTTTATGCAGCGCGAATGATTTGTGAAACCTGAGCCCCATGGCCTGTCCCCCTGATCTGGCCGGCATTCCAGCACAGACCATACATCAGCCGGGACCTCTTTGCCAGTAACAAACCCCTGCAGGCACTTCCCCGATCAGGGCGCTGGAACCGGTGCACCAGCCTTCGGCAGGGTCAGGCCCAGGATGTTTCCTTCCCGGACAGACAGAGGCACAAATGGAGGTAGATGAGGCTCTGTTACTCCCGGAGATCCGACACGGTAGTGAATGATCATGGCACACAGGAATTCCCGCACCAGGTCGGCAGCAGCCAGATCAACAGCCCCACACATGACGGTTTTTGCTGTCTCATTGGCCGGCAGCACATGACGATATCTGGCCATGGCCTGTTCCAGGAATTTCCTCTGCCCTTCGGCCAGCTGGACCTCGTCCCATATCTGTTTTTCAGAAAACCGCAGCGGCGGCTCTGATATAAGCTGTGCCCGTATGGCTTTTGCACCGACAGCACGGATGGAATCAGTAATGGTTCTCTGCTCCAGGGACGCATCTACCAGTTTTTGCCGGACAAAGGATGTCCTCTCGTCATTGTACCGGCCATAATTAGGACTCACCGCCACGAACCGTGAGAAAATCCCTGCTTTTCCCTGTCGGGTCAATAGTCACATCCAGATGACAATCCCAAGGCATGAAACCCCGGTAACAGCTCTCGCGGAAACTGTTTTTGGGATGTATCAGGACCTGTCTTCTGAATTCTTTTTCAGGATCCTGTGACAATTTCTTTTTATCATCTCCCGCTATAAGAAACAGCAGCATATCAATCGGGAGAACCCGATCCAGCAGTTCCGAACGGATAGCAGCATCAATTCCTGTTACGCCCTGATCTGTCCATTTGATATCAAAGCCAGCCCCCAGAGTTCTGGGTTCCCTGCCGTCCTGCTCACTGTCATCCGCACGCGTCTTTTCGGAAAAAAACCGGTCATAGTCCAGCAGAGCCCGGGCATGAATCCTGTGAGTAACTCCATCTGTCCGGTATTCCACCACATCATCTTCCAAAAGACCAAGAGAGGCCAGAACGGCGTGCGCTTCTTCAGACAGCGGGATTTTTTCAGATTCGGCCATCATCATGGCGATACTCCTGTCAGGACATAGGCCTGACCGGTCTGGAGCATTTATTTACTTTCAGCAACTACGAATCCCGGGCGGTGTCCTTCAGGTCTTCCCACAGTTTCTGGACCTGGTCGAAGAAAGACGTGGCCTGGGGCTGGTTTTTGGCGGCCTCGCCTTCGCGGCTGAATTCTTCCAGCAGTTCCTTTTGCCGTTTGGTCAGGTGCACGGGGGTTTCCACAGACACCTCGATATACAGATCGCCGCGCTGGTGGCTGCGCAGGACGGACATGCCCTTGCCTTTCAGGCGGAACTGGTGGCCGTTCTGGGTGCCCGCGGGAATGGTCACCGTCGCACGGGTGCCGTCGATGACGGGAACCTCGATGCTGCCGCCCAGCGCCGCGGTGCACATGGGCAGTGGCACGCGGCAGTGCAGGTGCGCGCCGTCGCGCTGGAACAGGCTGTGGGGTTTTACGGACAGGAAGATGTACAGATCGCCGGACGGAGCGCCGCGCACACCGGCCTCCCCCTCTCCGCCCAGGCGGATACGCGTGCCGTCCTCAACGCCCGCCGGGATATTCACCTGAAGCTCTTTGGTGTGGCGCTTGCGGCCTTGGCCGTGGCACGAGGGGCAAGGCTCCTTGATGGTCTGGCCCGATCCGTGGCAGGTGGGACACGTGTGCTCCATCATGAAAAAGGCCTGCCGCGCGCGCACCTTGCCCGTGCCGCCACAGGTGTTGCAGGTCACCGGCTGAGTGCCGACCTTTGCGCCGCTGCCATGGCAGGGCTCGCAGGCGATGGTGGTGGGCACTTTGATAGTCCGTGTAGCGCCGGAAAAAGATTCCTCCAGCGTGATGTCCATGTCAAAGCGCAGGTCGGAGCCGCGGCCACTGTTCTGCTGCCGCCGTCCGCCCCCACCGCCCATCATGTCGCTGAAGACGCTTTCGAAAATATCCGCAAAGCCGCCCGCGAAGCCATCGAACCCGCCGCCAAAGCCTCCTCCGTGACCGCCCCGGCCATGCTCGAACGCCGCGTGGCCGAACTGATCATAGGCCGCCCGCTTCTGCGGGTCCTTCAGAACATCGTAGGCTTCGCTGAGTTCCTTGAATTTATGCTCAGCCTCCGGGTTGCCGTGGTTGCGGTCCGGGTGACACTCCATGGCCAGCTTGCGATACGCCTTTTTCAGCGCCGCCTCATCGGCGTTTTTCGCCACACCCAGAATGTCGTAATAGTCCCTTTTGGTCACCGTCTCATCGCCTTTTTCGGATACACTGGCATAAACTCACACCTTAACGGGGCGCCGCAGGAGCAGCCGTGCAGGCTGCATGCCTGTCCCCCACGTTCGTATAATTACATGTAACCTTGATATACAATGATAGTATATTCAAGTTCCTGCGCAGCTGGTCTTCGTCTGCATCTGATTTTGTCCGGTATCTGTCGAGCAGCGTTTTCGCCGCGGCCAGATGATGTCCGGCTTTTTCCGCGCTGAGAGGATCTCCCTGAAATACGGCAGAGTCCGGAACAAGCGCAGCCATGTCGCGCAGCATGGATTCAAGCCCGGAAAACGCCTCTGCCGTTATGATTTCAGGGGAAAATACCCCATCCAGATCGCCCAGAAAACGATACGTGTGGGTAAAGCACACCACACCACAATCATTGTACTGTTTTATCGAAGCAACGCCCCGGTTAATGTATTTTACAACAACCGCCTCCGTGGCATAGTTAATAGCCCTTTCCTGTGCGGGAGAGGCATATGTCAAAACTGTATTTGCGACATAATCACCCAGCCCTTCTTCAGTGGCTACATGCCTGAGCTCCGGATATCCTTCTTTCCGGTCCCGGTTCACGTCAATCCTGTCATACTCCAGAGGATGCTGCGGATCATATTTTGCCGCGTGGAGCACCTCATGATAAAGGGTAGCGGCATGAGCCTGCTCTACCGGAAGGGGTTGCTTCATGGTAGAACGATGCAGACCGGTAATGGCTTCATAATAGCGGCCCACGTCACGACGCCCTGTCGTCACTATGGCGAGATGAAGCGGTTTTCCCCCGGGGCCTTTTATGCTCAGGTTTTTGGTGCTTGCCGGAGGATTGAACCAGATCTCCAGAAATATTGACCCCAGCATTTTCCAGGCAGTTTTCTCCTGGACAGGACTCCATCCGTCCTTCGGAACTGTTCCAGGATCGTCCTGCAGAATCAGGGAATCGTCCTGCATGACAGACTTTATATAAGGGTAGAATTCGGGGTTTTGAGCGGCATACTTCTTCAGCAGCCTTTCTATAGCACCCTTGTCGCCGGGCGTTATTTTCATAAGGTTTTTTGAATCTATCCAGGTCTTGAAAGCGCTTCCAAAATCAGGATCGTGCAAATCAAAGTGGAAGAGGCGGGCATCCCGTACTTCTTCCGGAGCGTCGTCTGGCTTTAAAACCTCAAAGAGAACAGCCGGGGTGATACGGCCTTTTTCCAGGGCCTCCATGATTTTATCGGGATCGACATCAAACCCCTCAATCCGGAAACTCCTGACGCGATCTTCCAGGGTCAATGAACTTTCCTGTGTTCCCCCCTGTCCTGATTTTCCACTGGCACAGCTTAAAAAGACAGCTGCAAGAAATGGAAATGCAAACCCTTTACGCATCATTATTTTCTCTATTGAAAAGCAATTTGTTTTACCGAAGCAAGGTTACTCCGCCTTTTTGTTTTTGCCGTCCACTTCCTCGAATTCGGCGTCGACGACTTTTTCGCCGTTGGCTGTGGCGCCTTCACCGCCTGCAGCTCCCGCATCAGCACCCGGAGATCAACCTGCTGCTCCCGGTACTCGATCTTCCCGGATTCGATCCGGGCGAAGTTGAGGATG
>JALYJY010000063.1 GCA_030775045.1 Pseudomonadota bacterium
CTCCCGGGCCTCCACCAGGAAATCCTCGCCGGTGCGTTCAAAAAGAACCAGTTCCGCTTCCCCCGCGGTTTCTCCCGTGCCGGTACGGATGTGCCCTTTCAGGACAAACAGGGCCATGGTCTCTCCGTCTTTCACATGGAACGAGGCACGGCCGCCCGCCTTCAGGCGCACATCCCACACATTCAGGGGGCTGAAGGTTCTGGCCGGTCCCCTGGTGCCATTGTAATCACCTGCAATCACCCGTACCTGGCCTGCGTTGTCGGGCAGGTTCACCACCGGAATGCTGCCCCGGGTAATGTTCTGGTAGCCCGGCGGGGCTTTCTTGTCCTTTGCCGCAAGGTTGACCCACAGCTGGATCATCTCGAACGGGCCGCCGGTCTTCCGGAAATCCGGGCCGTGGAATTCCTCGTGCACGATGCCTGAACCCGCTGTCATCCACTGGACGTCGCCCGGGCCAATGACGCCCCCGGCGCCGGATGAATCCCGGTGTTCCACCTGGCCGTCATAGACAAGGGTTACGGTCTCGAAACCCCGGTGGGGGTGCGCCCCGACGCCCCGGCGTTCTGAAGATGACGGGGGAAACTGCGCCGGGCCCGCATAGTCCAGCAGCAGGAAAGGGGACAGCTCCCCGGCAAGAGTGTTGTACGAAAAGATGCTGCGCACCGGAAAGCCGTCGCCCACCCAGTGCTGTGGGTGGTTCCGGTGAATCAGCAAAACCTTTTTCATGGTCATGGCGCACCTCCTGACTGGCAGGATAGCAGCAAAGTGTCACCAGACCCTGAATTACTTTCGGACAGGCAGGATATAATGCCTGCGTACCTTTTGGGGAGGATCCTGTGAATATTGTTCCTGCATGGGCCAGACGGCTGTGGACGGGCATGAAGGTTCAGGCCTTCACAAAAATGGTTATTACAGGAGAAACAGTTATTGCGGAAACGGGAGAAATGGTTACTGCGGGAGATGAATCATGGGCCCTCAGGATTCTCCGACGCATTCCGGCAGAAGCTGTGGCAGGTCTTCTCGGGGAGCAAAAATTCTCCGGAAATCCGGAATGGCGGCGATTTTGGAACTCTTGGATCGGGCGGGCGTATCAGTTCCATGAAGAACGCATGCAAATCCAGTCCGTGGTCCAGAAAATTCTGGAGTCAGGAAATCTGGCGGCGATCAGTTTTCTGAAAAGCCATCCGGAATTTTCCCGGATCAGCCAGGATATCCTGATGTTTGCCCTGGGAGTTGAAAGGGCTTCTGAGGAAGCCTTGGACAGTCTGTTGCAGGGCACGGATGAAACGGGTCGCAGCATCATCTATGGCAGGTACCGGGCTGAATTGCAGAATCGCCAGTGGAATCCTGATTCATTCTGGACCCGCCGGTTCTCCTCCTGGGCTCCCGGACACCCGGCTTTCCGGGATCTGGCGCGGAAAAATCTGCTCAAGGCTTCGGCCGATCCGGCAGAAGTTCGCGAAGCCTTGGAAAAGGACCGATCGCTGCTGACGCGGGACGATTTGTACCGGGCCGCGTTTGAGGCGGAAAAGGCTGCTGCACTGGCAACCCGGAATGACGTGCGGGAAAATACGCGGGAGTTCATCGGCCTTCTGCTGAAGGCCATGGGACAGGACAGCTGGATATATTACGAAGCACAGCGTTCCACCTTCCTGAAGGCCGAAATCGAATCCTGCGGCAAGGCGCCTCACTGTATCGACGAACTCACCGGACTTGTCAGGCTTGCCCTCATCGCCGGCGATGTGCCGAATGTCGATCTTGCCATGCGGCAGCCTGCTGCAGCTCGCGTGAAGGGCTCGGAGGTAGCAGGACTTGTGGCCCAGGCCTTTATCCAGAAGGCTCCTGATGTGGCCCCCCTGATCATGGGGCAGTACCTCAGGGGGGCCAGTGACGGAAGGATCTGTAATCTTCTGGAGCAGCTCCAGAAAAACTGCCATCTTCCCGGTGCGCCCGGCTGGCCCTGGATCGGGGAGCAGCTGGCAACCCTGGAACCAGGGCAGATGGATGATCTTCTGGCTGTTGCACGGCTCAGTGAAGACTGGCCCCTGGTGGCGAACATGGTCAGATCCTGCGGGGCCCGGATGTCTGAAGCGGCTTTGGGCTATACCATGGCTCTGGTTGTCGGAACAGGCGATATACCCAGCACACTGGGAATTATAGAAGTGCTGAACAATGTTGCTCCGGAAGCCGCTGCGAAGGCCTGGAAGGCAGCCCGGAATAATGGCAATGAACGGTGCAGGGAGGTTTACACCCGGGCTCTCGCGGAAAAATTCGGCCCGGTTATCCGGGACGCCATAACGGCGGAACAGGCAGAGATTCAGCGTTTACTGGTTCTGGAAACAGACCTGGTTATGCGCCTGCACGGCAGCGTGGAAAGAATCCAGGATGGAAAACCTGCCCTGGTTCCCAAACCCTGAGCCGGCGCAGGGTCAGCCCAGTTTTTTCTTCAGCAGGTCGTTGACCAGCGCCGGGTTGGCCTTGCCACCGCTCTGTTTCATGGCCTGTCCCACGAAAAAGCCGAACAGCTTGTCCTTGCCGGCCCTGTATTCGGCAACCTTGTCCGGGTTGGCGGCCAGAACGCTGTCGATCACGGCTTCGATCGCACCGGTGTCCGTGACCTGGCGCAGGCCTTTGGCCTCCACAATCGCGGCGGCAGGCTGGCCCGTCTCGAACATGTCCACAAAGACTTCCTTGGCGATGCGGCCTGAAATGGTGTTGTCCGAGATCAGGTCGACCAGGCCGCCCAGGGCGTCTGCGCTGACGGGACTGTCCTGCAGGTCCTTGCCGGCCTTGTTGAGGGCGCCGAACAGGTCGCCCATCACCCAGTTGGCGGCCAGTTTGGCATCGCGTCCCTTCGCCACGGCTTCAAAAAAGTCTGCCTTGATCCGCTCGGCCACCAGAACGCCCGCGTCATAGGCGGACAGGCCGTAGTCCTTCATGAACCGGGCTTTTTTCTCATCGGGCAGTTCAGGCAGCGTGGCCTTGATTTTGTCCACCCAGCCCTGCTCCAGCACCAGGGGCAGCAGGTCCGGATCGGGGAAATAGCGATAGTCATGCGCCTCTTCCTTGCTGCGCATGGAGCGGGTAATGCCCTTGCCGGGATCCCACAGGCGGGTTTCCTGACGGATCGTGCTGCCATCTTCCAGAAGGTCGATCTGGCGGCGGGATTCATGCTCGATGGCCTGCTGGACATAGCGGATCGAGTTGACGTTCTTGATCTCGCACCGGGTGCCCAGCGGCGCGCCGGGCTTTCGCACCGACACGTTCACGTCACAGCGCATGGAACCTTCGTCCATGTTGCCGTCGCAGGTGCCCAGATAGCGCAGGATGGCCCGCAGCTTGCGCAGGTAAGCGCCGGCCTCTTCCGGGGTGCGCATGTCCGGCTCTGACACGATTTCCATCAGCGCCACGCCGGCGCGGTTCAGGTCCACCAGCGTTTTTGTCGGGTGCTGGTCATGGATGCTTTTGCCCGCATCTTGCTCCAGATGCAGGCGGGTGATGCCCACCGTGCGGCTGGAGCCGTCGGGCATGTCCAGCACGATTTCCCCGCGGCCCACGATGGGCTGGCTGAACTGGCTGATCTGGTAGCCGGCGGGCAGATCGGCATAGAAATAGTTCTTGCGGTCAAAGACCGAGCGCAGGTTGATCCGCGCCTGCAGGCCAAGGCCTGTGCGCACGGCCTGTTCCACGCAGTATTCATTGATGACGGGCAGCATGCCGGGAAAGGCCGCATCCACCAGGCTGACCTGGGCGTTGGGTTCGGCGCCAAAGGCTGTGGCCGCGCCGGAAAAAAGCTTGGACTGTGAGACAACCTGGGCGTGGACCTCCAGCCCGATCACCATTTCCCAGTTACCGGTCTTTCCCTGAAGCAGAGCCGTCATTGTCCCGGTGTGCCCTTGCTGTCTGCTGCAGGCGGGGCTGAGCTTCCCGCATTCCTGAACTGCAGGACATGTTTCTGGCCGGGGGAAACGGTCACTTCCATGGGAAGGTATGAGCGTCCCACGAGGCCCTGCTGCTCACAGGGCGTGTCGTTCCTGTCCAGGTCAAACGCCTCGTTCTTCATGCAGAATGTTCGGGCGTCGGGCATGCTGTCTGCTCCGGCCCAGGTCAGCTGGTTTTTGCCCATGAACGAGACGGCGTAATAGTAATAGGTGGCCTTGTCGCCCTGCATGCCCGGATCATCACCGGCATGGATGATCTGGCATTCCCCGGCGGTCAGGACGTACCAGCCCTTTGAGGCCCACTGGCTTGCGGTTTTCGGATAGGCAAAGGCCACTTCCAGCGGCGACGTCAGCTGGTTACAGAATTCCACGGCGGCGTGGGCGGGGCGGACAGACACCAGCAGAAACAGGCAGAAACCGCAGACAATCCAGAGCCGGCTCAGCATGATGCCCTCAACACCTGTGAAGAAATGTTCACAGGATCCTGGAACCTGCCCCGTCCAAGGTCAAGAGGGTTTGTGAACCAGGCGGTTATTTCGGCCCGGGGATTTTCAGCACAAAAGTGCTGCCGGTTCCGCAATGGGCATAGCCTTTTGCCTCGGCTGCCGCGAATGCAGGCCCTGTAACCACCTTCTGCCGGGCCCAGTCCGTGACGATGCGGCACAGCGGCATGGCTCCCTTAATTTTCGGAGTTTCTTTCCAGGACCAGCAGACAGGATCGGCCTTTGCTGGGCTTTCTGCGGGCGACGAGCCGTTGCAGATCTGCCCATTTGCGGGATCCAGGGTTACGGTTGCGGGATTTAGGGCTGTTTTGACCCACTGGGTCCGGGCTTTGCCTTTTCTGGTCTCAACACGCCGCTGGACAAAAACCTGCTCTTTCCGGGTGTCAGCATCGGTCAGTGTGACCGCGCCCGTTACCGGATCAACGGTCAGGCCCAAACCATTCATGTCCACGCCCTGCGCGCTCAGGATCCTGACCATACGGGCCAGGTTCAGGGCTGCCGGGTGTCCATATTCCTTGTGCCTTGCAAGGGCTTCAAACAGGGCAGAGGGGACCAGTGCCCCGTCTTTTTGCCAGAAATACCAGGAGAGGGTATTGCGGGTTTCTTCGGTGCTGCCACTGCCGGTTGCGGACATTTCTCCAGTCAACAGGTTAACAGATATCCGGGTCAGGTTGCGGGTTTTTCCCTTGCCATTGGGAACCTGAACATCAAAAGCTTCAACACGCTCCAGTCTTCCTGCACTGTCCTGGAACAGTTTTATACCGCCGGATACCGCAACTTTCTGCCTGAGAAGGATTTCCAGAACCGCCATCTGCGCGGGTCCCCTGGTCACAGCGTCCAGACGGGAGTTTCTGACGGCCTCACTGTAAACTTTCTGAAGCCCCGCGAGCAGTGTTCCCACCTTGCCATCCGGAAGTTCGCCCCGGCGGGCCAGAAACGGGAGGGTCAGGGTCTGCCCGTTGTCCATTCTTGCGGAAATCTTCCCTGTGGAGAAATCAAGGTCAGCACTGAGGGCGCCTGGTGTATTGGCAGGACTGGTTATTGTGCGATGTTTGCCTTTGCGGTTGCTCCTGTTTTCGGATACCTGTGCCTTGGGGTCCGTGAATGTCACAACGCCCTTGTCCTTGACTGTGACAGTCATCTCACCGATAAAACCGTTCCGTATCAGGATGCGCTGGAAAATATTGATCCAGCCAGCGTATTTGCTTTCAGACTTTTCTTTTGCCAGCTCGGCTTCGGTTTTGGCCAAGGCTGTTGCAGCCGTTGCGGTTTTTCCTTTTGCTTCAGCCAGCTCTGCTGCGAGGTTTTTGTTTGCAGTGTTAGCCGTATCCAGATTTTCGGTTGTTTTCGTCAGCTCTGCCTGGGCCTTTGCAACAGTATCCTCGGTTTCACGGGATTTGCTGAAAAACCAGGCTGTGCCAAAGCCAAGGACAAGGGCAAAAGCCGTGGCAACTGCAGAGACCCATTGCCAGAATTTTCTGGCCGCAGAAACGCGTTCTATTTCCTTTTCAAGTCTTTCAAGTTTTCCTACGCGATCCCGAAGGCTCTGCATCTCTTTTTGCAGTTCTTCCAAAGCATCGTCTTTGCCGGCTTTTTTGCCCCGGTCAAAAGCAGCGCCCTCAGCCACTTTGAGTTGTCCAAGTGTCATCGACGGGAGAGGACGCTCTGGTGGATCCTCTTCTGTCGTGTCGGGAATGACAGACTCTGCAGGCGATCCATCTGGAAGCGCTTTTATCCTGACATGTGTTTTGTCCTGCCATTCGTTATCTGCTGTCTCGTCTGCTTCCGGCGGGCGGACTCCTGGAGCTGTTGTCCTGAACAGATGCGGACCTGCTTGGGGAAGAGATGCTTCCTTTGTTCCTGGTGCAGCGCCCTTCGCGATCAGAGGAGGCGGAGTTTCGGTTCGTGCAGAGGGATCTTCAACAGGGGGTAAAACCTGAGTCCGTTCTTCGTCAACTCCGGATTTTCCATATGACATTTTTCCACCTTCCTCCATTACGGGATAGCTTGCATCCCGAGGTCTGGAATCCTCATGCTTCACTGGCGAAAGGATTTATGCAGACCGTATTGTTTTCAGCAAGATAAAAAGGCATTTGCGGGGCGGGGCGCGGGATTCCCTGTATTCCTGCTGTTTTTTGCCTGTTCCGCGAATATGCGGGATGTTGCCTGGAAACCGGATCCGGGTTACCCTGCGCCGCAGTTGCCAGTCCGGGATCCGGTCGGAGTTATGCAGGAGGTCCAGTGATCCGGTTCGAGAATGTGGGCATGCGGTACGGCAGTGGTCCGGAGGTCCTCCATGACGTGACCTTCAGCCTTCCCGTGGGGTCGTTTCATTTCCTGACCGGGCCCAGCGGGGCAGGGAAGTCCTCGCTGCTCAAGCTTCTGTACATGGCTCACCGGCCCTCCCGCGGCCTGATCACGCTTCTGGGCAAGGACATTTCCCGTCTGGACCGCGACGGTCTGGCGGCCCTGCGCCGGAAAATCGGCGTGGTGTTCCAGGATTTCCGCCTTCTGGAGCATCTCAGCGCCTTTGACAATGTGGCCCTGCCGCTGCGCCTGGCAGCCCAGCCCGAATCCAGTATCCGCAGCGAAGTGACGGATCTTCTGCGCTGGGTGGGCCTCGGGGATCATCTGGACGCCCGGCCCTCGACCCTGTCCGGCGGACAGAAACAGCGCGTGGCCATCGCCCGGGCCATTATCGGCCGTCCCCGGTTCATCATGGCCGACGAACCGACGGGCAGCGTGGACGATCAGGTGGGCCTGCGCCTGCTGCGCCTGTTCGAGGAGCTGAACAAGCTGGGAACCACGGTGCTGATTGCCACGCACAACGAGGCCATGATCCGCAAATTCGGCTATCCCCGCCTGCATATCGAAAGCGGTCATCTGACCCAGGAAATCCCCGCAGGAGCCAGCGAGGCCGCATGCTGAAAACCCGCTATGACCTGCCGCTGGATACGGATGCTGCCAGCCGCTTTCTGCCCTGGATCACCGGGGTCATGGTCTTTCTGGCCATCCTGGCCATGGCCGCTTTCCTGCTGGTGTCCGGCCTGACCCGCCACTGGCGCACCAGCCTGTCCGGCACCATCACCGTCCAGATTGCCGCCGAGACAGGGGATCAGGGAACCGTTTCCCTGGACGACAGGGCCGACCAGGCACAGCGTGCGCTGGAACGCCTGTCTGGCGTGACGGCCACCCGTGTGTCCGTGGAGGAATCGTGGAAACTTCTCGAGCCCTGGCTGGGTGCGGGGCTGGTGATGCAGGACCTGCCGGTTCCGGCCCTTCTGGATGTGCGGGTTGATTCCGGCAGCGAGGCGACGCTGGAGGATATGCGCCGCCAGCTGGAAGACATCCCTGGTACCAGTGTGGATGACCACCAGGCCTGGATGAAGGACCTGATGCTGATGGCCCGGATCCTGGAAAGTGTGGCGCTGGCCGTTCTTTTCCTGATTGCCGGCGCGGCGCTTCTGGTGGTCATGTTCTCGGCCCGGGCCGGGCTTGCGGTCCATGCCCAGGTCATTGACCTGCTGCATGTGATCGGCGCTACGGACCGTTATGTGGCCGGCCAGTTCCAGCGCCATGCCTTCCACATGGCCCTTCGGGGTGGTCTGGGTGGTCTGGCCGCGGCGACCGTGGTCCTGCTGGCGCTGCAGTTTATGGGCCGGGACAGCGAGGCCCTTCTGCTGCCGTCCTTCAGCCTGGCACCGGTGCAATGGGGGATCCTGGTCCTGGTGCCTGTGGCCGGCATGATCCTGTCCGCCCTGACGGCCCGCATTGTGGCCCTGCGCGCGCTGGGCCGCATGCCATGAGGACGCTGCTCCGGTTCCTGCGACGGACGGTCTTTCGTCTGGCTTTTCTGGCTATGGTTGTGACCGGCGCCTGGGCGGCAGGGCTGGTCTGGTTTGCCGGCACCATCCCGGGCGCCGTGGACATGAAGGGGATCGAGGCCACGGATGCTGCCGTGGTCCTGACCGGGGGCCGGGACCGCCTGTCGGAAGGTCTGCGGCTTCTGTCCGAGGGAAAGGCCGGGAAACTTTTTGTGTCGGGGGTTCACAGGGACGTGACGCTGCGGGACCTGCTGCGCCTCCAGGATCCGGGCGCGAAAGCCTGGACCTGCTGTATTGTGCTGGGTCATGCGGCCGACAGCACCCTGGGCAATGCGGGGGAAACAGCCCGCTGGATGCAGGCCGAGGGCTATACGTCCCTGCGCCTGGTCACGGCGAACTATCATATGCGCCGCAGTATGACAGAGTTCCGCGAGGCTGTTCCGGAGGGCATAAGCGTACTGCCCTATCCGGTCCAGCCGTCGAACCTGTCGTTCGAGGGGTGGTGGAAAGACCAGCCGACCCTGCGGCTGGTGGTGAACGAGTACAACAAGTATCTGGCCGCCCTGGTGCGGATTTACGTTCTGCCCCGGGATCAGGACGAGAAAAACGCCAGCGTCAGTGTCAGCGATATGACAGCCAGGGCCATGGAGACGTACAGGACGTAGCGTATGGCGCGCAGCTCATAGCCTTGGCGGACCCTGTTTCCGTCAACGTTCCAGATCCTTCTCCGGGGCTTTCTGTGCCTGGAAAAATGATGATGTCCGGTCATGGGATAGGCAACCATGGACGTGTCTCCTTTCATGCCCATCCCATAGAAATGGGACTTTCCAGGACCCGGATCAAGGGGCGTTGGCCTCTCCGGAAGGGGTAGGGACAGCCCTGTTTCGCAGGTGTCTGAGGATAGAAGGTATGTTTTCCTGAAAAAATCACCGGAACTGCAGGCCACTCCCCGGGGCCCTGTCCTGGCGGATGGCGGCCAGCAGGCGGACAGCGTCCCGGCTGGCCCGTTCTGCGGGGTTATAAAAAGAGGGCGACGGGGCTGTTGTCACAGACCGCACCACGTCCGGGACGATGGGGCCGTCATAGCGGCAATGGAGGGCGGAGAGGAAGAGCAGGGGAGAGGCAATCATAGGAATAAATTAACAGGAAAAAAGTCTCCTGTCAATCCTTTCTCTGTCCTGCCAGGGCCAGAGCGATCCTGACCGGGCCCAGAGCCACTCCGCGGCGCAGGTTGTCGGCCACGATCCACAGGTTCAGGCCGTTGTCCACGGTAGCATCCTCGCGGATCCGGCTGACGAAGACATTGTCTTCCCCCGCAATTTCGGCCGGTGTCACATATCCCTCATCCTGCCGGTGGTCCACAACGGATACGCCCGGGGCGCGGCGCAGGATCTGCCGGGCCTCGCCAGCGGTCAGCGACTTTGCAAACGCGGCATTCACCGCCAGGGCGTGCCCGATGAACACAGGCACATGGGCGCAGGTGGCCGTGACCTTGACAGCAGCGCCCAGGATCTTTTTGGCCTCGGCGGCCAGGGTCCATTCTTCCCGGGTCGCGCCGTCGTCCATGAAAGCATCCACGTGCGGAATGACGTTGAAGGCAATCTGCTTGGTAAAATGCTCGGATTTCATGGGGTCGTTCACATAGACGCCCCGGGTCTGGGTGAACAGCTCGTCCATGGCGGCCTTTCCGGCGCCGGAGACGGACTGCAGGGCCGTCACCACCACCCGCTCCAGCCCCGCAGCGTCATGCAGGGGCTTCAGGGCTGTCAGAAGCTGGGTTGTAATGGGCGAGGGGCAGGCGATCACACGGCTTTTCGGGCTGGCCACGCCGGCCGGATTGACCTCCGGAATCACCAGCGGCACGTCAGGCTCAAGACGAAAGCGGGGCGACGTGTCGATGACCGTGCCGCCTGCGCGGGTGACCCTGGGCGCCCAGGTTTCCGACACCTTTGCATCCGCCGCGAAAATGACCAGGTCATCCGCAGAAAACACAAAGCCGGACAGGTCGCTGGTTTTCAGGTCCTCATCCTCGCCATAGGATACCACAGCGCCGGCAGAGCGTTCCGAGGCCAGGGCTGCCACACGCCCGGCCGGAAAGCCCTGTTCCGCCAGGGTCTGGAGGATTTCCCGGCCTGTGTTTCCCGTGGCGCCCACAATGACGATCCTTTTCATGGGACAGTTCTCCGTTCAAGAAGGGGTAAAAGCGCAAGACCGGTCAGAAAGCCACCCATATGGGCCTCCCAGGCCACGGTCATGTCGGGGGAGAGAGGCATGAAGGATCCGGCCAGAAAGTTGAAGGCCAGCCAGATG
>JALYJY010000064.1 GCA_030775045.1 Pseudomonadota bacterium
TGGCACGATGCCATCACATATCCGTTTGAGGGGAGTGCGGCGGCAAAAGAACAGACGGACAGAATCTTCCGGTACGCCATGGATATTGTCAGGACGTTGCCACGATATTCCGTGTCCATGACCCGGCTGGATCATGTGCGGACATGTATCCTGCAGGGCAGGTCCGCCCGTTCAGGGCCTCCTGCAGCAATCCCGGAACCATAAAGTGCTGTGACAGACTACCTGTCTTCCAGGAAGCTGCGCAGTTTGCGGCTGCGGGAGGGGTGTTTCAGCTTGCGCAGGGCCTTGGCCTCGATCTGGCGGATACGCTCGCGCGTCACGCTGAACTGCTGGCCCACCTCTTCCAGGGTGTGGTCCGTGTTCATGCCGATGCCAAAACGCATGCGCAGGACGCGTTCCTCACGCGGGGTCAGGGATGACAGCACCCGCGTGGTGGTCTCGCGCAGGTTGCCCAGAATGGCGGCGTCGAGGGGCATGACCGCATTCTTGTCCTCGATAAAGTCGCCCAGGTGTGAATCTTCCTCGTCCCCGATCGGCGTCTCCAGACTGATGGGTTCCTTGGCGATCTTCAGGACCTTGCGGACCTTTTCCAGCGGCATCATCAGGCGCTCGGCCAGTTCCTCGGGCGTGGGCTCGCGGCCGATCTCGTGCAGCATCTGCCGGCTGGTGCGCACCAGCTTGTTGATGGTCTCGATCATGTGCACGGGAATGCGGATCGTGCGGGCCTGGTCGGCGATGGACCGGGTGATGGCCTGCCGTATCCACCAGGTGGCGTAGGTGGAGAATTTATAGCCGCGGCGGTATTCGAACTTGTCCACCGCCTTCATCAGGCCGATGTTACCTTCCTGGATCAGGTCCAGGAACTGCAGGCCGCGGTTGGTGTATTTCTTGGCGATGGAGATGACCAGGCGCAGGTTGGCCTCGATCATTTCCTTTTTGGCGCGGTTGGATTCCCGCTCGCCCTTCTGGACGGTGGAGACGATGCGCCGGAATTCGCCCACAGGCATGCCGACCGCGTCCGCCAGGCTGGCGATTTCCCTGTGCAGTTTCAGTATCTCGGGCTTTTTTTCCAGGAATTTCTGCCAGGGCTTTCCGGGCAGTTTTTTCAGGCTGTCCAGCCAGTCCGGGTTCTGTTCGCTGCCGTAATAGCGGTTCAGGAATTCCTCGCGGCCCACCTTGCTGTCCACGGCGAGGCGCAACAGCTTGCCCTCCAGCCCCATCAGCTTGCGGTTCAGGCCGTACAGCTCTTCCAGAAGCTGTTCAATACAGCCGTTGCTAAGGCGGATTTTCTCGAACTGCCGGCGCAGGTCCTGTTTCAGGCTTTCGTATTTCTTGTCATGGCCCTTTGGCGCAGGGGCGCCTTTTTTCAGGGCGTTCAGGCTTTGCTTCCAGGATTTCAGCATCCCTTCATAGATAGGCAGGATGCTGTCAAAGGCTTCCAGAACCTGGGGCAGCAGGGCCTGTTCCATGACCGACAGGGAGACGCCGGCTTCCTCGTCATCTCCTTCGCCTTCACCCTCGCCACCTTCGGCGCCTTCCCCGGCTTCGTCCTCTTCCTCGTCCATGCCATCGGAGAGGTCGCCTTCGCCCGGTCCTGTGCCGTACGTAGCCTCCAGATCCAGGATGTTCCGCAGATGGATGGTCCCGGCCGCCAGGGCGTTGCGCCATTCAGAGATGGCGATACAGGTCAGGGGTGATTCGCAGATCGAGCCGATCATCATCTCGCGGCCGGCCTCGATCCGTTTGGCGATGGCAATTTCCCCCTCACGGGAGAGAAGTTCCACTGCACCCATCTCGCGCAGGTACATGCGGACGGGGTCATCCGTGTGGCTGACCTCGCTGTCGCTCAGATTGCCGGAGGTGCGCTCGCCGTCCCCGGCGGCGTCTTCCTGGTTCCGGGGGTCGGCAGCGGGCTCTGCTGTTTCGGCCTCTGCTTCTTCCTGGTCCTCGGCCTCGGCGATGCTGATGCCCATGTCGGACAGCAGGGCCATCACGTCCTCGATCTGCTCGGACGATGACTTGTCCGGGGGAAGGATGGTGTTCAGCTCGTCATAGGTGATATAGCCGCGTTCCTTGCCCCGGGCGATCAGCTTCCTGACCGCCTGGGCGGACATGTCCAGGACCGGGGCCTCGGACGCAGCCGCAGAAGCCGCAGCGCCAGCGATATTGCGCTTCTGCTGCTTCTGCTTTTTTGCTTCCGGTTTTGAACCGGCTTTTTTCTTGCCTGCCATCAGCCCGTGTCCCTGTTATCCCAATCCGGGGTATGAACCCCTTCCCCTGCAGAAACGCAGAACCAGCCCTTCGGGTCCTTGCCAGAATACCGGAACGTGCTTTTTATTACATGTTCTGTTCCGTAGCAACCGCTTACTGAGGGTCCGTACTGTCCGTCCCCCCGGATCCCTGCCGCATTTCATCCCCCAGAAGGACCAGCCGGGCCAGTTTTTCCGCGTCCATATCCTGCGCCAGCGTCTCCCGGGCCCGGTCCATGTCCTTTTTCAGCTGTTCCCTGCGCAGCAGGTCCCAGGTGTGGAGCCAGCCTTCCCTGGCCTCGTCCTCCGAAGCGCTGGCCGAAGCAAAACGGGCATGAATGCCCGCCCCGCTGTCCACAGCTTCCTGCAGGGCCTGCGCCAGTCCCATTCCTTCCAGTTGGTGTCGCAGAGCCGCGGTTTCAAGGTCCGGATTGGCCTCCAGGAGTCCCACCAGGGCTGCCCGGAGGTTCTCTGCCGGGCCGGGGTCAAAACTGACCGAGGCCAGCGATTCGGCCACCTCGGCAAAAAGAGCGGGATAACGCAACAGCGTGGCCAGCAGGACCCGCTCCCGCTGTTGCTGTGCCCGGACCGGCAGGACCCGGGTGACAGGTCCCCGGCTGGCTGCTGGTGTGGGTTTTTTGCCGGGACCAGAGAACCGGGCCGCCGGACGCCAGCCAAAGGCCGCGTCCAGTCGCCGGCGCAGGTCCTGGCGGTAAAAGGACTGGACGGCGGGGTCGGCGATGCGGCTCACCTGCTGTTCCAGCGCCTGGCGCAGGCCGGCCTTGCCTTCGGGCGTGTCGGTCTTTTTCCTGGCTGTTTCCATGTCCCACAGCACATCGGCCAGTGGTCGTGCGCTCTCCAGGACAGATTTCATGGCTTCGGCGCCCCGCTTGCGAATCAGGCTGTCCGGATCCTCCCCCTGCGGCAGGAAGGCCACGCGCAGGGACTGGTCCGGTTTCAGCAGGGGGATGGCCCGCTCCACAGCCCGGAACGCCGCTTTCTGGCCCGCACTGTCCCCGTCCAGGCACAGGACCGGGATCCGGGGCGGCATGGGGTAAAGTTTCCACAGGACGTCCAGCTGGGTTTCGGTCAGCGCCGTACCCAGCGGGGCCACCGCCCCCTGGAAGCCGGCCCGGACCAAGGCAATCACGTCCATGTACCCTTCGGCCACGATGACCGGCTGGCCATCCGCGGCGGCCTGCCGGGCCCGGGACAGGCCGTACAGCAGGCTGCCCTTGTGGAACAGCGGCGTGTCGGGCGAGTTGATGTACTTGGGCCCGTCCCCCTCGATCAGGCGGCCACCAAAAGCCACCACCCGGCCCCGGCGGTCAGCCACGGGGAAAATCACCCGGTTGCGGAAAAAGCTGTAGGGTTCCCGGCCGTCCTCCGGCTGTTTCAGAATCCCGGCTTCCAGCATGTGGTGGGCAGGGAATTTCTGGCTGGCCAGCGCCTGGCGCAAGGCGCTGCCGTCTGCCGGGGCGTACCCAAGCCTGAAGCGGGCGATGGCCTCATCATCCAGTCCCCGGCCGCGCAGGTACTCCAGCGCCTGCCTGCCCGCCGGCGCATACAGCTGTTTTCCGAACCACACCGTGGCCTGCTCCAGCAGGTCATGGAGGGATTTGTGCCGCTCGTGCTGCTGCCGCTCGGCGGCGGAGGGGCGGGGGACTTCCAGTCCGGCTTCGGCCGCCAGCTGCTCCAGCGCTTCCGGAAACGCCAGATTGGCGATGCGCATGGTAAAACCGATGACGTCCCCGTGGGCGCCACAGCCAAAGCAGTGGAAAAAGCCCTTCTGGTCGTTGATGTAGAAACTGGGAGTTTTTTCGTTGTGGAACGGGCAGGGGGCCTTGTACTCGCGCCCGGCGCGGGCCAGCCGCACCTTTCGTCCCACAACAGACGACAGCAGCAGGCGGGAGCGCAGCTCGTCCAGAAAACCCGATGGAAATGCCATAATGCCTGATCTATCCGATTCCCGGTCCGGTCTCAATAAAAAGCCATTTTTGGGTTAATCACAGGCACCCTTACCTCTCTCTCAGGGGGAGAGGTAAAGATGTCATAAGCCCTGTTGCCACGGACCTGCACAGAATCTACGATCAGGTTTCCCGATACCCGTCCGGAGGCCGGAACCATGCGTCCCCTGTTCCCCGCTGCCCTGTGCGTCGTGCTTCTCGCCCTGCCTGCGATAGCTCAGACTCCGCCGGTCGCGCAACAAAAACAGCGGGGCAAAATCTCGGCCATCCTGGTACTGGACGCCTCGGGCAGCATGTGGGGGCAGGTCGATGGCACGCCCAAAATGGACATCGCGAAACAGGTTGTTGCCGGCATGCTGGGTACCTGGAACCCGCAGGATGATCTGGGTCTGGTGGTCTATGGCCACCGGAGCAAGGGCGAGTGCACGGACATCGAGACGCTTCTGTCCCCGGGTCCGGTGACGCCGGACTTTCTGGCCCGGGTGAACGCCATCAGCCCGAAAGGCAAGACCCCGCTGGCCGACTCGGTCAAAAAAGCCGCGGAAGACCTGAAGTACACAGAGAACAAGGCGACGGTCATCCTGCTGACCGATGGTCTGGAAACCTGCAATCCCGACCCCTGCGGCGTTGCGAAGACCCTGGAAAAAACCGGCGTGGACCTGACCGTTCATGTGATCGGTTTTGATGTAAAGGACAGCGAGACCGGGCAGCTGCGGTGCATGGCGGAAAGCACAGGCGGGCTCTATCTGCCGGCGGCCAGCGCGGCCCAGCTGCAGAAGGCCCTGCAGACTGTGGTGGTGCGCGAGACTCCGCCCGCACCCGCTCCAACTTCTGTGCCAAAGCCTGTAGGGGAGCAGAAACCGGCTGTTCCCGCTGTCAGCCTTTCCCTGACACCGGCCCAGGTGCCGCTGTCCGGGGCCTTTTCCGTGTCCTGGACGGGACAGGCGGGATCGGGAGATTTTCTCCAGATCATCCGTCCGGCAGCAGAAGGACGGGCGGAACAAACCCTGTTCAGCAGCGATGTCCTGAAAACACCACCCGTCACCCTGAAGGCTCCGGAATGGGCCGGTGTGTACGAAGTCCGGTACATCCACGGCGCCACACAGGCCGTGGCGGGCCGGGCGTCCCTGGCGGTCCGGCAGCCGGAAGTAACCCTCGCAGTCCCGGCGGCTGTTGTGGTTGCAGCTCCGTTCCAGATCACCTGGACAGGGCCCGGCAATGCGGGGGATTACGTGACTATCGTGAAGGCTGATGCCCCGGTGGGCACTTGGCTGTCGTACCAGGAAACGGCCCGGGGTAATCCCCTGACCCTCATGGCGCCGGACCAGCCGGGGACGTGGGAGCTGCGCTATTCCACGGCAAAAGGCAATATTCTGGCCCGGCAGGCCATCACCGTGGCGCCGGTTTCAGCCACAATATCCGCCCCGGCGGCTGTCAGGGCCGGAGAGGCTTTCCAGGTGACATGGATGGGGCCGAACTACAAGGGTGATTACGTGACCATCGTCAAGGCCGGCGCGCCGCAGAAAACATGGCTGTCATATCAGGAGACCAGCCGTGGCAATCCCGTCACCCTGAAAGCCCCGGCCCAGCCCGGCGCCTATGAGGTCCGGTATTCCCTGGCGTCCGGCACGGTTCTCGTCCGGGTTCCGGTTGCGGTGCGGTAAACGGGATTTCGTAAAACGCCCCGGCTTATCCTGTCATCCTGAGCGCAGCGTCACCCAGTGACGCGAAGTCGAAGGACCTGTTTTGTGCAAAAGATCCTTCAGTCGCTCTGACACGTTCCTTCAGGATGACAGGAAGTCTATCTTCCCGAAAGTGAGAGTAAGAATGCTGTCACGGTGCAGGATCTGACAGATCTTTCTTTGCTTCCTGCGCCATGTTCACCAGCAGGCGAACGGCTTCTTCGGCACGGTTTTCGGGAACGAAGAGGTGATCATGGTAAAAAGCCGAAACGGGATTGACGCTGATGCCTGCAGCGGCAAGACGGGTTGTCAGGGCCGCAAGGAATCCCACCGCTTCCAGCGAGGAGTGGACCGTCATTGTAATCATCCGGCTGGGATAGATGTAATTCAGCCCGGCGGCCTTTAACTGGTCTGCCAGAGGGCAATGACCGCAAGCCCCTCTTCCTTCCGGTACAGCATGATGGGGATCACGTTTTAGGGAACAGGAACTTGGCCCAGGGACAGAAAGCCGTACACGCCCTCCCGCAATGCCGGAGACATGGTAGCCAGAAGTTTTTTCAGGTCGGTTTCGCCGGACATCTCCTGCTCACCCCTTCTGCTCTTCCTTCGCCAGGAAGCGTTCCAGCCAGTGGATGGTGTAGTCGCCGTTGATGAAATCCGGCTGGTTGATGATGCGGGCGTGCAGGGGCAGGGTGGTTTCCACGCCGCCCACCACGAATTCCTCGATGCAGCGGCGCAGGCGCAGCAGGCACTCGTTCCGGTTGGTGCCATGCACGATCAGCTTGGCCACCAGGCTGTCGTAGTGGGGCGGGATGCGATAGCCGTCGTACAGGGCGCTGTCCACCCGCACACCAAGGCCGCCCGGCGCATGGAATTCCGTGACCTGGCCGGGGGAGGGGATAAAAGTCTTCGGGTTTTCCGCATTGATGCGGCACTGGATGGCGTGGCCCTCGAAGTGGATGTCTTTCTGTTTAAATCCCAGCGGTGCGCCTGTGGCCACGCGGATCTGTTCCCGCACCAGGTCGATGCCGGTGATCATTTCCGTGATGGTATGTTCCACCTGCAGGCGGGTGTTCATCTCGATGAAATAGAACTTCCCGTCCTCGTACAGGAATTCCATGGTGCCCACGCCGCGATAGCCCATGTCGCGCACGACCTTTGCCGCCAGCTCGCCGATGTATTTGCGTTCCTCCGCGTTCAGGGCGGGGGACAGGGCCTCCTCCACCACCTTCTGGTGGCGGCGCTGGATCGAGCAGTCGCGCTCGCCAAAGTGCACCGCGTTGCCATGGGTGTCGCCCAGCACCTGGATCTCGATATGGCGCGGCCGTTCCAGGTACTTTTCCATATAGACCTGGTCGTTGCCGAAGGCGTTCTTGGCCTCCGAGCGGGCAAACTGGTACGCCTCGGCCAGGCCTTCGGCATCGCGGGCCACCTTCATGCCCTTGCCGCCGCCACCGGCCGCCGCCTTGATCAGCACGGGATAGCCGATGTCCTTTGCCAGTCTTTGGGCTTCCTCCAGCGTTTCCACGGCTCCTTCCGATCCGGGAACGCAGGGCAGGCCCAGGCGGAGGGCCGTACGTTTGGCTTCCACCTTGTCACCCATGATGCGGATGTGCTCCGGCGCAGGGCCGATAAAGGTATAGCCGTGCTCCTCGACCATCTGGCAGAATTTCGCATTTTCGGCCAGAAAGCCGATGCCAGGGTGTATGGCGTCCGCGTGTGTGATTTCTGCTGCTGCCAGCAGGGCCTGGATGTTCAGATAACTGTCTTTGGCCAATGGTCCGCCGATACAGACGCTTTCGTCCGCCAGGCGCACGTGCATGGCGTCAGCGTCGGCCGTGGAGTGGACCGCTACTGTGCGGATGCCCATCTCGCGGCAGGCCCGGTGGATCCGCAGGGCAATCTCTCCCCGGTTGGCAATCAGGACCTTTTCGAACACGGACAGTCCCCCTTACTCGATAGTCATGAGGGGTTCGCCAAACTCGACCGGCTGGCCGTTGGAAATGTGGATGTTCGTCACCGTCCCGCCCTTCGTGGCCTTGATGGGGTTCATGACTTTCATGGCCTCGATGATCAGCAGGGTCTGGCCCGGCTTCACCACATCGCCCTGTTTGACGAAAGTGGCGGCGTTCGGCTCGGGGGACAAATAGGCTGTCCCCACCATGGGGGACGTGACAGCGTTGGCGGAAACCGGTGGCGCTGCAGCAGGCTGGGCCGCGGCAGGAGCGATAGCAGCAGGGGCGGGCGCCGCAAAGGTCACAGCGCCACCACCGCGGGTCACGCGGATACGCCGGTCACCCTCGGTGTACTCGATTTCTGTCAGGTCCGCTTCCTTCAGAAGCTCTGCCAGTTTCCGGATGGAACCGCCGTCGATATCAAACGAAGCCATTCAGATCAGTCCTTGCTGTTGCATAACCCTAACCGGGACGGGTGATTGCTGCGTCGTTGCGGTCCTCAAATCCTCACGTACATCAATGTACGCTCCGGTTTTTCGGTCCTCTCTCCTGGCACTCCCCTCGTCCCGGCGGGTTCTGCAGGAGGTTTATGCAATGCAGGCTGCCCGGACGGGGCCGGTGTGGTGAGGATTCAGCCTGTCATCGTAAAAGGAAAGGGCTTTATAGCACGGCTGTGCGCAACATCAAACCATCAGATGCTGAAGGAACTATACCGGATATCCCGGTTCATGAAACACGCAGTTTTTGGCACAAACTGCTCAGGGCATGGGAGCCCGGAGGGCTGGCAGGAGGTCTTCTGGAGAAGGGGCAGGTAATGGTTCGAATCCGCGTGCGATAAATGTGAAGAGGAGCCTGATTTCACCAATCCTGCAGTTCAAAGTCTGGGCCATGCGCCTGTAAAACACATCTGCGCCAGATTCTCCGGCCGACTGGCATGTATAGACAAACCTCAACCGGTCCGAGAACTTCAGCCGTTTTTCCCTTTCCATAAAATCCAGCTCAATCTTGAGCAGAGCGGTTTTTATGAGCTTTCTTCCGGGAAGGTCTGCAGACGGGACAGATCCGGATCCTTCAAAAAAGGCTTTCCAGGCTGGAGAAAGCCCCTGTTTCCACGCTGCAATGGTATTCCAGCGGGACAGGCAGCTTTCCCTCAGCTCTTCTGCCGTTGCCTTGAGTCGTGCAGCGGCTTCAGCCCTGATTCCGGGATCAAATATTTCTTCTGGCTTTACATGGCTCATGTTTCAGATTTCTTGAAGTTGTTCCAGTTTCTGCAGTTTGCCATCTTTCAGGGAAAGTAATTAAATTTTCTTCACATCAATCAGGCAACCAGTTCAGAGCCTGCTGTCGAAGTAACCACCTTCTCGCCGCCCACATCCAGAAGCAGGGACTGGCTGCGGATTTCATCGAAAACCCCGGCGTCAGTGCCTGTCATCCACACCTGCACGCCCAGCGACAGGATGGCCTCGAACAAGGCCGAGCGCCGGTGTGCGTCCAGGTGGGCCACCACCTCGTCCATCAGCAGGACGGGGGCGCGGCTGCGACTGGCCTTCAGCAGGCGGGCGTGGGCCAGGACCAGTGCCACCAGCAGGATTTTCTGCTCGCCGGTTGAGCACAGCTCCGCCGGCATGTCCCGGTCCACATGGCGCACCCGCATGTCGCTGCGGTGGGGTCCGGGCGTCGTCCCGTCACCTTCCCCGCCGCCGCGGGCAGCGGCCAGTGCCTCGCGCAGGCGTTGCTCGGCCTCCAGCGCCGGCATGGTGGCCAGCCAGTCTTCCGGCGTACCGGACAGGTTGACGGACAGGGCTGGAAAAGGGCCCTTATATGTGCTGCAGACCGAATCCAGGTTCTGGACCATGTCCAGCCGGGCGGCGGCCATAGCTGTGCCCGTGGTGGCCATCTCGTCCTCCAGCGCTTTCAGCCAGACCGGGTCCGGACGGACAGAGTCCCGTAAAAGCCGGGAGCGTTCGCGCAGGGCCTTGTCATAGCGGCTGATGCGCCCCGCATGGGCAGGGTCAAAGCTGAACACCAGACGGTCCAGAAAGCGCCGGCGCTCGGACGCGCCTTCCTGGAACAGGCGGTCCATGGCGGGGGTCAGCCAGGCCATGGCCAGATGGTCCGCCAAGGCGTTCTGGTTATGGACCGGCTGGCCGTTGATGCGCACCAGCCGCCGCTCTGCAGGCCCGGTGGCTTCGGGATCCCGGCCGGTGCCGATATCCACAGTTCCATGGGCATTGCAGACTGTGGCCGCCACGCCCCAGGACAGGTGCGGCGGCGATCCCAGGCGCTGGAGATTGGCCAGCGGGGCCCGGCGCAGGCCCCGCCCCGGGGACAGCAGGCTGACCGCTTCCAGGATGTTGGTTTTTCCGGCCCCGTTGGGTCCTGTCAGGACTATGGGACGGCTGTCCGCCTCGATCCGCACGGCTTCCCAGGAACGGAATGCGGTCAAGGTGAGGCGGTTGACGTATAAGGACAAGAGGCCCGTCTCACACCCGCATGGGCATCAGAACGTACAGCGCCGAATTGTCCGCCGAGTCCCGCAC
>JALYJY010000065.1 GCA_030775045.1 Pseudomonadota bacterium
TCGAGGCCGTTGGTGGCGTTGACTTCCAGCTCCACCAGCGGGGTTGTGATTGTATTGCCGTCAATATTCGCCGCACCTGACAGGGTGGCTCCGGACAACAGATCAACCACGGTATAGTTCTGCCCCAGGCTGTAGTTTCCGGCCAGGGTCGTAGCCGTGATCGCGCTGCCCGCCAGAAAGTTCGCGGTGCCGCCGGATGCCACGCGCAGCTGTGCGCCGCCGGAATCTGTCAGGCCGAAATCCAGAAGACCGGCGCCGGTATAGTTGGGGACGGTCAGCTGTGTCCCCGCGTCCAGATCGATAGTGCCGTTGTTGGTGAAGGTTACGCCGGTGATGGTGGCGGTGCCTGGCGTAGTGAGGGTGGCGCCGCTGTCGACGGTCATTGTCGCACCGCCCGCCCCGTTGATGGCACTGGTCAGGATCACCATGCCGGCGTTGATGTCGAAAGCACCGCCTGTGTAGTCCCCGAGGCCCAGACGCAACGTGCCGGTGCCATTCTTGGTGATGCTGCCGGCCCCGCCGACTTCACCAATCCGGCCCAGCTGGATTTCTTCTCCGGGAGAAACGTCGAGGATCACGGTCCCCGGGCCGGATGAGAGAGTGCTCAGGGAAATGGATGAGTTGCTGTTGCTCAGCAGGGTGTCTTCCGTAAAGGTGATGGTAGATCCTGCCAGATTGAACGAGCCCGAAGCATTGTCCACAATATTTATAATGATGCCGTCCTGGATCGGGTTAACGCCGCCAAGCTGCAGTGTTCCAGCGGGGTCAAGCTGGATCGTTCCTCCACCCGTAAACGATCCTTCCATGATGGTCGTGCCGGTGATGGACAGGGTTCCACCGCCCAGATCAATCTCGTCTGATGATAAAAATGTTGAGCTGGAAACAGGATCCCCCAGCTGCTGGTTAAAACCGTTCATCAGAACAAGCGTATTTCCCAAAGGATTCAGCGACACCTGGTTCAGGGCGTTGATGGCCTGAAGGGACAGGATCGCACCGCTGTTCATGAAGATGGTTCCGCCGCCCCCGTTGAGTGATGTAGCCACCGTATGGGTGCCCACCTGCAGGAATATGTGGCCGCCGGACATGTCAATGGTACTTCCGGCCCGGGCATCCAGACCGGTGATAAAGGGTGCCAGAGATTCAACAACAAAAGTCCCGCCACTCTCAAGGATCAGAGGACCACTTCCCAGGGCATCGTCACTCCGTACCCGCAGAATCCCGCCACTGCCAATGGTTGTTCCGCCACTGAAGTCATTGCCGCCTGACAGGGCCTGGTCGGCATTCAGGATAATCAGGGAAACACTGTCCGTGATAAATCCGGAATACTCCCCGCCGATCCCGTCGATGGTCAGCGGAGCCGTACCTGTCACAAACCCCGATGTTCCCCCCGCCGCCGGCCCGGTCCCGTCCTGCAGCCCGTCAATCGTTGTTGGCACTATCACGTCCAGCCCGTCATACTGCTGGGCCATCGCCATCGACGGCAGCAAGGTGAGACAGGCGATGAGAATATGGCGCAATTTCAAGGAAAAATTCCTGTATCACGTTCCTGAAAAGGCAATATCTGCATTACGTTTAATATGCCTTGCGACTCGAGTAAAGGGATTATTTCATATTGCAGGACTAGTTCCACACACGAAGCAAATCCGGAACATATCCCCTTCCTGCATGGCTGGACTATGGCATTGCTTCCTGTCTCCCCTTTCACAAAAAAGCCTAGTATGCCATATCTTCGGACAAATACCCGAAATTGCAGGAACACATTCCATGGATCACCCGGACGCCTCTCCCGACACTTCGTCCCTCCATTCATCCCATGAGCTGGCCCAGCGCCGCGCAAAGCTGGAGCAGCTGGAAAAAACGGCCGGCAGTCCTTACGCAGTTGCGCGTTTTGAAAAGACCCATTCCGCAAAACAGGTCCATGACGCGTTCAATGCCCTCCAGCCCGGAGAGGAAACGGAGCAGATTGTCCACATAGCGGGCCGCGTTACAGCTGTGCGCAACAGCGGGATGTTCGTGGATCTCACCGACGATACGGGAAAGCTGCAGGTCTATCATAACATCAAGACTCTGGACGAACGCCAGGCCGGGATCCTGAAGCTGATGGATCTGGGGGATATTGTCGGCGTGACCGGACATGTCCGCCGCACCCCGCGGGGAGAGATCAGCGTTTCTTCCCACACCACCACAATCCTGGCCAAGGCGCTGGAACCACCGCCGGAAAAGTATCATGGCCTGAAAAATGTGGAATACCGCTTCCGCCACCGGGAACAGGATCTGGCCACCTCGGAACAGACCCGCACCACCCTGCGGGCCCGCTACCGCATGATTTCCACCATCCGCCAGTACCTGTACGATCGCAGCTGGCTGGAGGTGGAAACCCCCATGCTTCACGTCATTGCCGGTGGCGCTCTGGCAAAGCCGTTTACCACTCACCACAACGCGCTGGACATGCCGCTTTACCTGCGCATTGCGCCCGAGCTTCACCTCAAGCGGCTGGTGATCGGGGGCCTTGCCGAGAAGATTTTCGAGATCAACAGGAATTTCCGGAACGAGGGGCTCAGCCCCCGCCACAACCCGGAATTTACCATGATCGAGCTGTACCAGGCGTACGTGGACTTTACGGCCATGATGGACCTGTCAGAAGCCCTGGTCAGCCACGTGGCCACAGTGCTTCACGGCACCACCCGGGTCATGTTCCAAGGGCAGGAGATTGACTTCACCCCGCCCTGGCCACGGCGCAGCATGACTTCCCTGGTCAGGGAGCATACAGGCCTGGATCTGGAACAGTTCCGCGATCCGCAGGATGCCCTGCGCGAGGCCCGCAAGATCGGCCTCAGTGTGGAAAACGGCATGTCCTGGGGCCAGATTGTCGAGGTTGCATTTGGGGACAGGGTCGAGAAAAAACTGGTCCAGCCTGTCCATGTGACAGACCTGCCCAAGGATATTTCCCCGCTGGCCAAGGCCTGGCCGGACCGCCCCTGGCTGGCCCAGCGGTTCGAAACCTATGTCAATACCTGGGAAATCGCCAACGCCTTTTCAGAACTGAACGACCCGCGCGAACAGCGGGCCCGGTTTGAGGAACAGGCAGAACAGAAACGGGGCCCGGATGAGCCCCCCCACCCTGTTGATGAGGATTTTCTCAAGGCCATGGCCTTCGGGATGCCGCCCATGGGCGGCATGGGGATTGGCATTGACCGGCTGGCCATGCTGATGACCGACAGCCCGACCATCCGCGAGGTTATTGCGTTTCCGACAATGCGGCCGGTGCAGGAATAACTGTCAGGTTTCAACAGGCGGAGATGTACCGTCCTGTTCTGTCCCCGCAGCGAGGCGGGTGGACCGTTCCCGCAGCAGATCCATCACCCGGGATTCCAGATGTGCGACTCTCTTCACCAGGACGTCCTGTTCTTCCCGGGCTTTGGCAGCCATGGCCTTTACGGCATCGAAATCCTCACGCGGGACCACGTTCATCCGGCCCATGATGCGTTCCGTCTGGTGGCGGATCATGGTCTCGATCTCGTGGCGAACGCCGGACATGGCATCCATGGCGCCACTGGCCACCTTGGCCATATCATCAAACAATTTGTGACTGGTCTGCATGGCATCCTCCCTGGGGCTTCAGAAAAAATGGGCATTTTTGCCTGAAAATGCAAGAGGGTAGAGGAATACCCCCTGCCCTCCTGAAAAACCCCTCTTCTGAAGATCAGGGTATGGCGGGATAATACAGTCTTGCTGCACCGGCAATCTGCCCCAGGGTGTGGCATGTGACAACATCTACCCCGGCGGCCTCTGGATTCACCTTGCACCAGTCTGCAAGCCACAGGGCCCTGTCCAGCCGGTGTACGGGGTTTCTGAAGCGGTCTGGATCTCCGGGTACTGTGGGAACATTTTGCCCGATCCTTTCAAGAACTTTTTCCAGTTCTCCGGAGGCCGCTTCCAGCTCCCTCGTATCAGGCGTGAAATGGAACTGGTGAAAATTGTACTTTTTGAAAGCCTCTTCCGGTGTTCCGCCATGAAGCTGTATATAGCGCCATGTCCGAACCATATCCGCCACAGCTGCCGGGGATTCCTCCCCGTTCTCCTGGAGAGCCTGCGCCAGGGACAGATTGTGCTGTTCCATGGCTATGGCGCTGAAATTGCCGTGGCCTTTCAAGGCCTGCAGCGCATATACTTTTGTATCCAGCTGCCGCCCGGTCTCTTCACCTCTTGCTTTCGGCTCTTCAGGAAGGCACAGGGCCAGAGCCTGCGCCCACGTATGCGCGGCGACATCGTCACCGGACATGGCCCGGATATAGCCTTGGGGAACCGTCCCCAGCGCATGGGCGATATAATTCCAGTCTGTGGAAGGTTTTACATAACCACAGAAAACAGGCTTCAGGCCGCCATAGGACTCAGTACTGTCCACAATCCAGGCCGATCCGAAACCGAGGGTATAAACGGGCCCCCTGGTCACCCCGTCAGATCCCGTGATCCAGTGCGGCCTGACATCAAGGCCTGAGGACCGCACAGCGTACTTTCCGAAAACCTGGACGGCTTCCATCCCGTTTTCAATCCTGAAAGCCTCCAGAACCGGCCTCTGGAATTCGTCAAAAGCTTCCTTCCAGGGAGACAGCCAGGTCAGACCCAGATAAATACCCTCCAGGGCCTTCTGGACAAGAACCGGATCAGAAGGCAGGGCAAAGGCTTCCAGTACAAAAAAGCGCCTGTCCCTGCTCCCGATATCGGAGTTCTCGATATCCACCTGGAGGAAGACATTGTTTTCCGGCCGGGGGCCGGGGGTTCCGGAACCACAGCTTGCCGGGTACTGCGCACTATATTCATCAGTACAGAACTTTTCCGGGCCGCATCCGCTGACCAGCAACGCTGCCCCGGCAACCAGTGCTTTTCCGGTGTGTGTCATAAACCCGCTCTCCTGCCCGCAGAAACCATCACTGCGGCAGAAGGTATAATGAAAGTAATTCAGGCGCAAACCCTGCGAAAGGGTCAGTTTTCTTCCTTTTCCGGAACATCCAGCCATCCCGCAGGGGGAGAGATCACCAGAAAGCCTTCCCTGATACGGATCTCCGGAACATGTGCGCTGTTCAGGGGGAGCATTTCAGTGGCCGGGCGCCCCTCCAGCCGGATTTCCAGGAAATCTCCGGCGCCATAGTTGTGGACGGCCACAACCTCGCCCACCCTGGCACCCTCCTGCTCCTGCATGACCGTCAGGCCGATCAGGTCGGTGTGGTAATATTCTCCCGCGGCCGGCTCGGGCAAGAGGCTGCGGTCCACATACAGTTTCTGACCGCTCAGGGCCTCGGCTGCGTTGCGGTCTGCCACACCCTCGATCCGGACAATCCAGTGATCCCTCACCGGTGCCTGGAGGTGCAGGCGGAATACCCGCCCGCCGCTTTCGTCAGTCAGGGGAGCATACGTCCCGATATCTTCCGGATTTTCGGCAAAGCTGCGCACCCTGACCAGCCCCTTCACACCGTGGGGCGCCATGATCTGGCCGATACAGATTTTGCGGGATAGGGTCATGAAAAAAACCGTAAATTTCCTCTCCCCCGCTGGAAGATCGCTGCGGCACCCTTCCTGTCATCCTGAGCGCAGCATCCTGAAAAGATGCGAAGCCGAAGGATCTCCCTGAGATCCCTCCACTCCGCTGCGCTCCGGTCGGGATGACAATAATGGACCTTCGCAGAGACCTCTCCTGCAGGGGAGGGATAATACCAGATTACGCTGACGCTTCGGCCGCAGGCGCTTCAGGCGCGGGTTCAGCCGCTGCAACCTCACCGCCACCGGCGGCTTTCGCAGCTTCCTTCAGGCGTTCCTGCGCCTTGGCCTTTGGTGCGGACTGCTTCGGGGTCTCCCGGCGTTCAGGCATGGCGGCAAGGCCAGCCTGGGCCAGGAACAGCGCCACACGGTCCGTGGGCTGCGCACCAACACCCAGCCAGTACCTGATCCGCTCGGCATCCAGAACCACGCGCTGGGGGTTATCCTTTGCCAGCATGGGATTATAGGTCCCGACCTTTTCCAGGAAGCGGCCGTCCCGCGGGCTGCGGTTGTTGGCGATCACGATGCCATAGAACGGACGCCTTTTGGCGCCGCCCCGGGTCAGACGGATTTTTACTGCCATTGTTGTTTTCCTTCTCTCTCTTCAGTTACACGTTTCAGTGACACGTTCCATTCAGGGTTTCCTGCCCTGAATTCCCGAAAGCCCGGACAGCATGGACGACATGTCGCCGCCAAACAGCGCCGACAGCCCGCCCCGCATCAGGCCTTTCTTTCCCATCTTCTTCATCTGCCGCATCATGTCCCGCATCTGGTCATGCTGTTTCAGCAGCTGGTTGATCTCGTTCACCGTCACCCCGGCCCCCAAGGCAATACGCCGCTTGCGGGACGCCTTGATGATGTCCGGATCGCGCCTCTCGCCCGGTGTCATGGACAGGATGATGGATTCCTGCCGCACCAGGATTTTCTCGTCCACGCCCTTCTCGCCCAGCTGGTCCTTGATCTTCCCCATGCCAGGCAACATGTTCAGCAGGCCACCGATCCCGCCCATCTTGCGCATCTGGCGCAGCTGGGCCGCCAGATCGTTCAGGTCGAAATTTCCCTTCTGGACCTTTTCGGCCATTTTCAGGGCTTCGTCCTGGTCAACAGTCTGCATGGCCTTTTCCACCAGGCTGACTACATCACCCATGCCCAGAATGCGCCCGGCGACACGCTCCGGGTGGAAGGGCTCCAGCGCGTCCGTCTTTTCCCCCACGCCGATAAATCGCAGAGGCTGGCCCGTTACTGCCCGCATGGACAGGGCCGACCCACCCCGGGCATCGCCGTCCATCCGGGTCATCACAATGCCGGTCAGACCAACTTTATCCCGGAATTCCGTCGCCACGGTCAGGGCATCCTGGCCGGTCATGGCATCCACAACCAGCAGGGTTTCATGGGGTTTGACAGCATCCCGGACCGCCGCCGCCTCGGCCATCATCACATCGTCGATGGCCAGCCGGCCGGCTGTATCCAGCAGGACCACATCATATCCGCCCGTGCGACCTGTTTCCATGGCGCGACGGGCGATGTCCACCGGCTTCTGGTCCGCAATGACCGGCAGGGTGTCCACGCCGGTCTGCTCACCCAGGATGCGCAGCTGGTCCTGCGCCGCCGGGCGGTACACGTCCAGCGAGGCCATCAGGACCTTTTTCCGCTCGCGGTTTTTCAGCCACAGGGCCAGCTTGCCGGTCGTGGTGGTCTTTCCGGATCCCTGCAGCCCTACCATCATGACGGGCACGGGCGGCACAACATTCAGGTCCAGCCCGGGCTGCCCCACTGTCCCGCCCAGCATTTCCACCAGAGCGTCGTGGACGATCTTGACCACCTGCTGGCCGGGGGTGATCGAGCGCAGAACTTCCTGCCCTACAGCCTTTTCCCGCACCCGGGCCACAAAGTCCCGGGCCACGGGCAGGGCCACGTCGGCCTCCAGCAGGGCGATGCGCACCTCGCGCAGGGCCGCCTCCACGTCTTCTGCAGACAGCACACCCCGCCCGCGCAGGCGGTCAAAAATGTTTCCCAGGCGCTGGCCCAGACTGTCAAACAACCTGCCGTCTCCCTTAAAGACCCAAAAGCACAAAATCGTCCGTGCGCGACACTCGCGGACGGACGGGCACCCTCAGGCGCTTGTTCTGCCTTTTCCTATTGGCTGGCCGGACATTATCCTGGCGGCCCGCAAGGCGTCAAGGAAAGTTTCACCCTTACCTCTCCCCCTGAGAGACCTTTGCATAAGTACTGGTTTCCCGAAAATCCTCTATCCTTCGACAGGCTCAGGATGAGGACTTTCGCGCTGGCTGATCGCCTCACCCTGAGCCTCATGGTGAGCCTGTCGAACCATGGCGAAGGGTGAGGGGGTTATACAAAGATCTCTCAGGGGGAGAGGTAATGATGGGCAGCCACTTGACAAAATGACTTTTTTCCTATATATGGGGCGTTCCTGTTTTTGCAGGGCGGTTCTTTGACATGGTAAAGAAACACAGGCCGCCCGAACCGGGAAAGGCCGTTTTGCAGCTTCCTGTCATCCTGAGCGAGGCGAAGGATCTTTCTGCAGGCAATAAACATGATCCTTCGGTCGTCTCACTCCCTCAGGATGACAAAAAAGAGTGACGACAAATGATGACTTTTGATGACAAAATGATAACAAATGTTAAGGTTTGCTTACGCTCTCGCAAACGTCCACAACCCCCATTCTGGCCAATCCAGTGACTCCCCCGCCTTCCTCCTCCTTGCCTGCCGATCTGTCTCCGGACCGGTTCCTGAACCGCGAGCTGTCCTGGCTGGCCTTCAACCAGCGTGTGCTGGAGGAGGCCTGCAACAGCCGCCATCCCCTGCTGGAGCGTGTCCGGTTCCTGTCCATTTCCGCCAGCAACCTGGACGAATTCTGCATGGTGCGGGTGGCGGGACTGAAAGCGCAGATGCGCGCCGGCGTTGTCTCACCCGACCAGGAAGCCCTGACTCCGGCCCAGCAGCTGGCGGCCATCAACACCCGCATGGGCACCCTGATGGCTGACCAGCAGACCTGCTGGAGCACCCTGCGCGAACAGCTGGCCGGAACCGGCATTGCGGTGGTCAGGCCCGAGAACATTACGCCGGCCGAGCATGAATGGCTCGAACACGTCTTTCTGGACACCATCTTCCCGGTCCTGACCCCCATCGCCGTGGACCCGGCCCATCCGTTTCCCTTCATCCTGAACCGGGGCATGGCCCTGGCGCTGCAGCTGCACGATGCGGCCCGGGATGCGTCCATGGATGCCCTGGTGCCGGTTCCGCCCCAGCTGGACCGCTTCATCCGCCTGCCCGGGGACCAGGTCAGGTTCATCCTGCTGGAGCAGGTGATCCTGATCTTTCTGCAAAAGCTTTTCCCGCCCTGCACCCTGAAGGGATCCGGTGTGTTCCGCATCCTGCGGGACAGCGAGATCGAAATTGCCGAAGAAGCCGAGGATCTGGTCCAGACGTTCGAGACCGCCCTGAAACGCCGCCGCCGGGGCGGTGTTATCCGCCTCAGCGTCAACGCCGGCATGCCGGACGACTTGCGGCTTTTCCTGCAGGAAGAACTGACTGTTCCGGATGACGAGACTTTTATCCGCGAAGACATCGTCGGCCTGACCGACATCCGCCAGCTGCTCATCCCCGAAAGGCCGGACCTGCTGTTCCTGCCCTATACCCCCCGCTTCCCCGAGCGGATCCGGGACTTCGCCGGGGACTGCCTGGCCGCCATACGGCACAAGGACATCCTGGTCCACCACCCCTACGAAAGCTTTGACGTGGTGGTCCAGTTCCTGCGCCAGGCGGCCCGCGATCCGGCCGTGGTGGCCATCAAGCAGACCCTGTACCGCACCAGCCAGGACTCCCCCATCGTCCTTGCACTGATCGAGGCAGCCGAGGCAGGCAAAAGCGTCACGGCCCTAGTCGAGCTGAAAGCCCGCTTTGACGAGGAAGCCAACATCCGTCTGGCCCGGGACATGGAGCGGGCGGGCGTCCAGGTGGTCTATGGCTTTGTGGATCTGAAGACCCATGCCAAAGTCTCCATGGTGGTGCGGCGCGAGGATACGGGCCTGCGCACCTATGTGCACTTTGGCACCGGCAACTATCACCCGGATACGGCCCGCGTCTACACGGACCTGTCCTTCTTTACCTGCAATCCTGCACTGGGCAACGACGCGGCCATGCTGTTCAACTACATGACCGGTTACTCGACGCCTGACCAGTTCGGGAAAATTTCCATCTCGCCCCTGGGACTGCGCCAGAAGCTGGTGGAACTGATCGATCGGGAAATTGCCTTTGCCCGGGAGGGAAAACCCGCACACATCTGGGCCAAACTGAATGCCCTTGTGGACCATGCCCTCATCGACAAACTGTACGAGGCGTCACAGGCCGGCGTGCGCATCGAGCTTGTGATACGCGGCATGTGTTGCCTGCGGCCCGGCGTTCCGGGCCTGTCAGAAAATATCCACGTCAAAAGCATTGTCGGACGTTTTCTGGAGCATTCCCGCATCGTCTGTTTCGGCAACGGGCATGAACTCCCCTCTCCCGAGGCCCTGGTGTTCATCTCGTCAGCCGACTGGATGACCCGCAACCTGGACCGCCGGATCGAGACTCTCATCCCTGTGGACAACCCCACGGTCCACCAGCAGATCCTGGACCAGATCATGATGGCCAGCCTGAAGGACGAGGCCCAGAGCTGGTCCCTGCAGGCCGACGGAACCTGGGACCGGATGGTTCTGGACGATGGTTTCAGCGCCCACGAATACTTCATGACCAACCCCAGCCTTTCGGGCCGGGGCAAGGCCCTGGCG
>JALYJY010000066.1 GCA_030775045.1 Pseudomonadota bacterium
GGATTCATCCGAAGTCTATGTGGTGGCCACAGGCTTTCGCGGCGGATCCTGATCAGAAAGACCGCCCCAGGGCAACATTCGCTTCAGGATATTGTCCCGGCGGATGAAGTGGTGCCACAGGGCTCCGCCCACATGGGCAACCAGCAGGGCCAGCAGGACAAACACCAGGATTTCGTGAGCTTCCCGGGCCAGGGTGTACAGGTACTGGTCAGGACCTGTCAGCCGCGGAACCGTGAACAGGCCGTAGAAAACAGTCGGAATATTCAGGGGCGATGCCGACACCATGACCCAGCCCGAGAGGGGCAGGGCAAACAGCAGGATATAGAGCAGGGCATGCACGGCATGGGCTGCGGCCTTTTCCCGCCACCGCATGGCGACAGGCAGGGCCGGGGCCCTGTTTCCGGCGCGCCACAGAAGGCGAAGGGTGACCACAGCCAGAACCAGCAGGCCGGTAGATTTGTGCAGCTGGTACAGCCGGAATTTCAGGGACAGATCCTCCGGACCCAGGCCGGCCATGACAAAACCCACAGGGACCAGCGCGCAAACCAGCAGGAAAATGGTCCAGTGCAGGGCTTTGGCAACGACACCCCACTGGTTCTGCGTATTGCGCCAGGGCATGCTATTGCCCCTTGGCGCGGACAGCATTGATGGTGAAGTTGACCTCGACGGTCAGACTGACAGGATTGCCTGTCGCCCACTGGCCCTGTCCGATCCCGAAATCAGCCCTGTTCAGGGACAGTTTTCCGATGGCTATGGCCTTGTCCCCGTCCACTGTGATGGTGGCGGGGATTTTGACCGGCAGGGAAATGTTCCGGATGGTCAGCTTGCCCTCCACCATGTATCCGTTATCACCTGTGGGGCTGAAGGACGTGCTCTGGAACGTGGCTTCAGGAAACTGGGTCACATCAAACCATTCTTTGGTCGCAGCAACGCTATCCCGGTCAGGCGTGCCTGTGTAGAAGGATTTTGTGTCGATGGTGACCCTGGCACTGGCTTTTCCGGGCTGATCCGGATCAAAAGTGATCCGGGCATCGAAATTCCGGAAACCGCCGGTGAAAGGGGCGCCGTCCTGGGTTGCGGTAAAACCCAGGCGACTCTGGCTCTTGTCCAGAATCCATTCCGTAGCATGAACGGGGAAAGCCAGGCAGGCCAAAAAAAGGACAACAGCAGAAAATTTCATCATGATGGCGGCCTCATTTGCCGGGAGCCGGAGAGGCTTCCGCGTTGACGGTAACAAGAACATCATCCCCGACAGCAGGCAGGCCATAGCTCATTCCAAAATCGCTGCGCCGGACAGTGATGGTGGCTGAAAAGCCTGAAATCACTTTTTCAGGGCTGAAAGGATGTGGCGCTGTCCTGTTGTGATGGATCTGCAGCACAACCGGTTTTGTCACACCCAGCATGGTCAGGTTTCCCTCTACTTTGGCATCATCGGGTCCTGTCTGCTCGACCCTGGTGCTGACAAAGGAAATGGTCGGGTACTGTTCCACGTTCAGGAAGTCCTTTGTCCGCAGGTGTTTGTCCAGTCCGGCATGACCTGTATTCACGCTGTCCGTTTTCAGGTTGAAGGACACGCTGCTGTTTTCCGGTTTGTCCTGGTCCAGAATCAACCTGCCGTCAAAGGCGCGGAACTGGCCTGTGACATAGGAAAAGCCAAGGTGATTGGCCATGAACACCACCTGGGTGTGATCCGGATCCATGACGTATTCCTGGGCAGCCGCCAGGACGGGACCAGAAGAAACAGAAAGGGAAGCAGCAAGGATCAGGGCGGCCAGACGTTTCATGTTTTTATGCTCCGGAAAAGGTTTCACATCCCAGACTGGTGGCTGATTGTGTCTGAAACTTGACGCGGCCCTGGAACCAAAGTAGAACAGGCGAAGTGTTTCTGATTTGTTCCGGGGGGTGCAATTGCGATGCTGACCAGAAAACAGCTTGAACTGCTTCACTTTCTTCACCGTCGCCTGCGGGAGACGGCTGTGTGTCCTTCCTTTGAGGAGATGAAGGAGGCCCTGAACCTGAAGTCCAAATCCGGAATCCATCGCCTGATCGGTGCTCTGGAGGAACGGGGATTTGTCCGCCGCCTGCCTCACAGGGCAAGGGCGCTGGAGATCCTGCGGGTCCCGGAGGCAAAACCCGGAAAACAGGAACTGGCTCCCGATCTGCGGCCGGCGTCAAAGGGCAGAGGAGAAAAGGCTTCTGTTGCAGCTGTTGTGGCTGCGGCGGCCCAGGCTGCGGTGTCCCTTCCCCTCTACGGGCGTATTGCGGCCGGTCTGGCCATCGAGGCAGTCAGCGATCCGGGACAGACCATTGACGTTCCTTCCTCCATGGTGGGCCGTGGCCGGTACTATGCACTGGAGGTTTCCGGGGATTCCATGATCGAGGCGGGCATTATGGACGGGGATATCGCCATCATCCGGCATACGGATACAGCCCGGGAAGGGGATATCGTGGTGGCCCTGGTCAACGATGGTGAGGTGACGCTGAAGCGCCTGGGGCCGCCGGGCCGGAACGTCGTCCTCCAGCCGGCCAACAGGAACTACAAGGTTCAGGTATATCCCGCCGGGCATGTCCGGATTCAGGGCCTGCTGTCGGCGCTGTTCCGGCGGTACTGACGGGGCGGTTTTTCCGGCGGGGTCCAGGGTCTGTGGATGTCCGGATGCCGCGTGACTTCTGTGGTGGCATCATCCGGATCCAGGGTCAGACTGTGAGCCCCGCTTTTCTGCAGGCTTCGGCGGTCAATGACCAGAGGAGCAGGGCAACCCTTCAGGGGTTTGAGGGGGCTGATGACTATATCCGCCCTGAAACAGTCTTCGGCGGCGCCGGTATCCCGGATGATGGCAACGGTATAGCCATTCCTGTGATACAGGCAGCCCAGGGCATCACAGGCGATGCTTCCGTCCCTGCTCTGTCCTGAAGCAGGCCAGGTTTCACGGGTGGCCGGGCGTCCGTCCCGCTGGTTCCATATTCCCGCCTCAAACTTTCCGGACAGGGAGGAGGACAGGACAAGATTGCCCCGGCTGTCCCGCAGGCCCACCAGCTTTCCATCTCCTGAAACCAGAATGTCCGGCCGGTGTATGAAAAGAAGGCTGAAGAATCCTGCTATGAAGGGAAGGGCGCCCAGCCGGCGCCATGGTCTTTTCCACAGGCAGATCCACAGGCCGCCAATTACGAGAAGGGCAAGACCTGCACCGGGCATGACCGGTGCGCTGAGCCGGGCCCAGGGCATTGCAGCTGTCCAGTGGGCAATCGCCACCACAATATCCGTTCCCCACCCAGCCACTTTCAGGGGCCAGAGGTCCAGCCCCAGTGGCATCAGGGCATAGGCCACCAGGATGGCCGGCATAATCACGAATCCTGTGACAGGAACTGCGGCCATGTTGGACAGCAGGCCATACAGGGTTATCTGCTGGAAATGGTACAGGGCAAAGGGTGCCGTCGCCAGGCTGGCCACCACGGATGTGAGCAGGACTCCGCCGCAGTACAGGGCTGCGCGACCCATAATGCCGCTGTCCCGGCGCCATGCAATGATCCGGCCCTGCAGCGCCTCGTATGTAGCGATCAGCGCGGCCACAGCGGCAAAGGACATCTGGAAACTGATGCTGAGAAGGCTTTCCGGCAGGACCAGCAGGATGCCAGTGGCGGCGATGGCCAGGACCCGCATGCTCAGGGCACTGCGGTCCACGATAATAGCGAACAGGACCAGGCTGGACATGAGGGCCGAGCGCTGGGCTGGAACCGGATATTCCACCAGGATGGTATAGGCCAGCGCGGCCAGAATGCCCGCTGCCGCCGCCCATTTCTTGATGGGCATGCGCAGGGCAATGGCCGGAAACAGGGCCAGCAGGGCCCGGACCAGAAAAAACAGGCTTCCGGCCACCATGCCAATGTGCATGCCGGAAATGGACAGCAGGTGGGACAGGCCTGATATGCGCATGGCCTGCAGGGTATCGGCCGGGATGGCTGTCTGCTCCCCCGTCATCAGGGCGTGGACAATGCCCCGGGAGGGCTGTTCCATCGCTTCCTGGATACGCACAGCCATGTGACGCCTGGCTGATTCCAGTGCGGCCGGAACAGTGTTAAGCCATGAAATTTCCGGCTCATGCAGGATCCTTACTCCAGAAACCGCATACCCAACTCCTCCCAGGCCCAGAAAAAAGGCATGGCGGCGAAAATCAAAAGCGCCGGGTTCTGCCGGGTCAGAAGGTGGGGAGAGTACGGCCATGATCTCCACCAGACTACCCAGCGGCGGCACTGTGTCCTTTCCAGACATGCGGATCCGCACCTCACGTGGTGTGCGCTCCGGTGGCAGGCGGGCCATACGCACATCCTCCAGCGTCAGGCGCCATCCTGAATCCAGCTTTTCCACACCGGACAGGATGCCCTTGACGGGGGAGGGGGCTGTCTCCCGCTCCAGAATCGGGGTGTATACAATTCCGGTGCGGATCTGCGCGGCTGTAAATCCGGCACACGTGGCAAGGGTAGCGGCACAGGCCAGGATCAGCCCCATATGCCTGCGCGACAGCCACAACAGACCGCAGAAAAGGCCACAGGCAGAAGGTCCGGCCAAGGCGGATGGCTCACGCGGAAGGACAAAATAGACCCAGATGCCAAGGCCCAGAAAGACCGGCAGCCACAGAAGCCACCGGTCCCGTTCGGCGGCCAGCAGGGCGGACAGCGACATTTTCCCCACTTTTGATCCCGTGTGAAAAGGGCTAGGGTACTTCAGGAAATTCCTTTCTACCTTTATTGACGGTTTTTTGCATGACTGTTGTTACACGCTTTGCCCCTTCGCCCACCGGCATGCTGCACATTGGTGGCGCCCGCACGGCCCTGTTTAACTGGCTGTATGCCCGGCACCACAAGGGAAAATTCCTGCTGCGGATCGAGGACACGGACCGGGAACGCTCGACCGAACAGGCCGTGCATGCCCTGCTGGATGGCCTGTCCTGGCTGGGCATCCAGTGGGATGGTGAGCCGGTGTTCCAGTTCGCCCGCAAGGATCGGCATGCCGAGGTGGCCCGCGAACTGCTGAAGTGCGGCAAAGCCTATTACTGCTATGCCTCCCAGGAAGAACTGGAGGAGATGCGCAAAAAGCAGGAGGCTGCGGGCCAGCCCCAGCGCTATGACGGGCGCTGGCGGGACCGGGATCCGTCCGGGGCTCCTGCCGGCGTCAAGCCGGTGATCCGCCTGAAAGCGCCTGCCGAAGGCGAAACCATTGTCCATGACGGCGTGCGGGGCGAGGTGCGTGTCCAGAACAGCCAGCTGGACGATATGGTGTTGTTGCGCAGTGACGGCACGCCCACCTATATGCTGGCCGTGGTTGTGGATGACCACGACATGGGCATTACCCAGGTGATCCGGGGCGAAGAGCATCTGGTCAACACGTTCCGCCAGCTGCAGATCTATGAGGGCATGGGATGGACGCCGCCGGCCTTTGCACACTTGCCCCTGATCCATGATATCAACGGCCAGAAATTATCGAAACGTAAAGGGGCTGTGGGGGCGCAGGAATACAAGGACATGGGCTATCTGCCCGAGGCCCTGCGCAACTATCTGATGCGTCTGGGCTGGAGCCACGGGGACGATGAGATCATATCCCTGGAGCAGGCTGTGGAGTGGTTTTCACTGGAAGGCCTGGGAAGTTCTCCGTCCCGGTTTGACTTCGTCAAGCTGAACAGCGTGAACGCCCACTACATCAAGCTGGCCGACGACCAGCGGCTGGTGGACCTGATCGTGCCTCAGCTGGAAAAAATGCTGGGCGCGCCGCTGACGGTGGACCAGAAAAAACTGCTGCTGGCCGCCGTGCCAGGCCTGAAGCCACGGGTGAAAACCCTGGTGGAAATGGCCGAACAGGCGGCATTCTATTTCCGTAAGCGCCCGCTGATGCTGGATGACAAGGCGAAAGGCCTGCTGGATACCGATGCGAAAGCGCTGCTGAAACAGCTGGCGGCGGGTCTGGAAAAACTGGAGCCCTGGACCCACGACGCCATCGAGGCCGGGTGCCGCCAGCTGGCTGAATCTTCCGGCAAAAAGCTGGGCCAGGTGGCGCAGCCCCTGCGCGCGGCGCTCAGCGGCTCGTCCGTTTCGCCACCCATTTTCGAGGTGGCCCAGTTGCTGGGTCGTGCCGAAACCCTGGGTCGCATCGGGGATGTAACGGCGTGAAGGCGTAAAGGCCTAAAGGAAAAACAGCGTGCCACTGTCCTGGAATGAAATCAAAGACCGCGCTCTGGCGTTTTCCCGTGAGTGGGAATCCGAAACGTCCGAGGATGCGGAGGCCAAGTCTTTCTGGGATGGATTTTTCAGTGTCTTCGGCGTGTCCCGCCGCCGCATGGCATCGTTCGAGACTCCGGTGAAAAAATCCGATGGCGCAGGTGGATATATTGACCTGCTGTGGCGAGGTGTACTGCTGGCGGAACACAAATCCCGCGGCAGGGATCTGGACAAGGCGTTTGATCAGGCGCGCGAATACTTCCCCGGCCTGAAAGATCGCGACCTTCCCCAGTACATCCTGGTGTCTGACTTTGCCAGATTCCGCCTCTATGATCTGGACAGCGGCGACATTCAGGAATTTCCACTGCAGGACCTGCACAAAAATGTCCGGTTGTTTGGCTTTATGGCCGGGTACCAGACCCGTTCTTTCGGCGAGGAAGATCCCGTCAACGTCCAGGCGGCGGACCGGTTGGGCCAACTGCATGACCTGTTGAAGGCATCGGGCTATGTGGATCATCCTCTGGAAGCGCTGTTGGTCCGTATCCTGTTCTGCCTGTTTGCCGATGACACCAGCATTTTTGAACGTCGCCAGTTCGCTGATTTTATCGAGCAACGTACCGCAGAAGACGGGAGCGACCTGGGAACGCGCCTGGCGCACCTGTTTCAGATACTGAATACGCCGAAAGCACAGCGCCAGACAAATCTGGACGAGCAGCTGGCCGCCTTTCCCTATGTGAACGGCAAGCTGTTCGAGGAAACACTGCCCATTCCTTCCTTCGACCGAAAAATGCGTGAAAGCCTGCTGGAAGCCGCCGCTCTGGACTGGAGCCGCATCAGCCCTGCCATTTTCGGGTCCCTGTTCCAGTCCATCATGGATGTGAAGGCCCGCCGCGACCTGGGCGCGCACTACACCACGGAAACCAATATCCTGAAGGCCCTGAACCCGCTGTTTCTGGACAACCTCCGGGCAGAATTCGAGAAGGTCAAAAAGGACAGGCGCAAGCTGAACGATTTCCGTCGCAAGCTGGCCTCTATCCGTGTCTTTGACCCTGCCTGTGGCTGTGGCAACTTCCTGGTCGTCGCCTATCGGGAAATGCGCCAGCTGGAGCTGGAGGCCCTGCGGGCCATCCTGAAAAACGAAACCACCCGCCTGTTGAGCATCGATGACATCATGTGGGTGGATGTGGATCAGTTTTATGGCGTCGAGATCGAGGAATTTCCCGCCCAGATCGCCCAGACGGCCCTGTGGCTGATGGATCACCAGATGAACATGAAAGTATCCCAGGAATTTGGTCTCTATCTGGTGCGCCTGCCCCTTAAAAAAGCGCCAAAAATCATCCATGGAAACGCCTTGCGTATGGACTGGCGGGACATTGTTGACCCCAAAGACTTGTCCTATATCGTCGGCAACCCGCCGTTCGTGGGGAAGAAAGAGCAGTCTGAACGTCAAAAGGAAGAGGTGCTGACCGTCTTCAAGGATATCAAGGGGGCGGGTATTCTGGATTATGTGACGTGCTGGTACCGAATGGCAGCACAATATATCCATGAAAATGCTTTCATTCGCGTGTCCTTTGTTTCCACGAATTCAGTCACCCAGGGTGAGCAGGTTGGGGTTTTGTGGTCATGCCTGCATAAGGAAGGCATCAAAATTCACTTTGCCCACCGTACCTTCCAGTGGACCAGCGAGGCGCGCAGGGCCGCCGCCGTTCATTGTGTTATCATCGGTTTTTCTTTGCAGGACATAGCGCCTAAATGGCTGTTTGAATATGAAACGTCAAAGTCTGAGCCGCTGGTACGGCAGGTGGAAAAGATAAATGCGTATCTGGTGGAGGCCGATCCTGTTTTGATGATGCGGCGCTCAAAACCATTATCAGGCAATATTGCTGAAATGAACTACGGAAGTATGCCCATAGATAATGGGTGGCTGATCCTGTCCCGGGAAGAACGGGATAAATTGCTGCAGGATGAACCAGAATCAGCTCCCTGCATAAGGCGGTACATGGGTGGGGACGAGTTTATCAATAACATCCCCCGATATTGCCTGTGGCTTGAAAATATTGATCCTGTACTGTTACGCAGACTGAAACATGTTCATCAACGGATTGATGGAAACAAGGCCTACCGTTTGTCCAGCGGACGGGAAACAACCCGTAAATTAGCCAGTGTACCAGGTCTTTTTGGGGAAATCCGGCAGCCGGAAACACCCTATCTTCTTGTTCCCAAGGTTTCATCGGAAAGCCGCTTTTATCTTCCGATCGGGTTCTGTAAGCCCGACGTGATTGCCAGTGGCAGTACGCTGGTTGTCCCCAACGCCACGTTTTATGAATTTGGTATTCTTTCTTCACTCATGCACAATGTATGGATGCGGGCTGTATGTGGCCGAATGAAAAGCGATTATCAATACTCCGCAGGCATTGTGTACAACAACTTTCCGTGGCCGGAGCCGACGGAAAAACAGCGGCAGAAGATCAAGGATACTGCGCAAGGAATTCTGGCCGCGCGGGCCCAGTTCCCAAAGGCCGCGCTGGCAGATCTGTATGACCCCCTGGCCATGCCCCCCGTTCTGGTCAAGGCGCACCAGGCCCTGGATCGGGCCGTGGACGCGACTTACGGCAGGACCAACTTTGTCAGTGAGGCTGAGCGCGTGGCATTCCTGTTTTCCCTGTACCAGAAACTCATTGCTCCGCTGCCACTGGGGGAGAAGGGCGCCAAAGCCAGAAAGACAGGAAAACCAAAAAAAGCGGAAGAAGTTTTATGATCCTCGCCCTGAGCCGCATCGGGGATGTGCTATAATCAGTAAATGTTCGACGACGAGCTGAGAGAACTGTACCAGGAAGTGATCCTGGACCATGGTCGCCATCCGCGGAATTTCCGTCACCCGCCGGAAGCCAACCGCCATGCGTCCGGGCACAATCCCCTGTGCGGAGATAAAATCACCATATATCTGACCCTGTCGCCGGACGGTATTATCCAGGATGCGGCCTTTGAGGGAAAGGGATGCGCCATCAGTCAGGCCAGCGCCTCCCTGATGACCGAGACGGTAAGGGGAAAAACAGTGGCCGAGGCTGAAGCCCTGTTCGGCGCGTTCCATGACCTTTGTACGCAGGATAATCCCGCCCCGGCGCCCGTCAGCGAGGACGACCTGGATCGCCTGAAAGTCCTGGCCGGCGTGCGCCAGTTTCCCATGCGGGTCAAATGCGCCACCCTGTCCTGGCACGCCCTGCATGCAGCCCTGGCGGATGAGGGGACTGTCAGTACAGAGTAGGGCATATACCCCGGGCCCTTAACCCTTTCCCGCATCTGTACAGGGATCCTGAAATCCTTCACAGGCTTATGTCCCGCAACAGAATCGGGACAGCGCCATGATAACCCATATGAAACGAAGGTATCCCGCAGCAGTGGTGGCCCTGACGGCCAGCGGTCTTGTGGGCGTTCTGGCCCTGTGCGGTCAGGAAATCCCGGCTGAGGGGGTAGCGGCCGGGGACAGCAGGGTGACAGTTGTACCAACCCCGGCTTTCCGCCAGCCCCTGGCCGGGTCTGCAATATCTTTCCCTGCCGTTACAGAAGTCGACACCCTTCCTGCTTCTGAAGAAAAGAGGACAGCAGAAAGCAGGTTAGCCAGAACTGTTTCCCAGGATGCTGTTTCGGATACGGAAGGCGATTTCAATCCGGAAAAAGCCCTGATTTTACTCCGTGATGATTCCGCGTCAGTTTCTGATCGCATCCTGACCCTTCAGGAAAAGCTTGATGCACAGTTCAGGCATCTGGGGCGGGAGGCTGTCATAAGC
>JALYJY010000067.1 GCA_030775045.1 Pseudomonadota bacterium
GCCCGGCATGTACAGGCGCAGGGCCCCCGTGGCGATGACAATCCGGTGGCCCATGGCTTTATGACGCAGCAGGGCCTGTACCTGCGGTTCCAGCCACTGCATGCGGGTTTTCAGGCTTTCCGCCGCCGGATGTGTTCTCTCAAGGGGTACCCCGGCCAAGGTATGACGCAACAGGCGCTCCTTGATCCGGGTGCGCAGGTCCAGCTCTCCGCGCTGGCCTGTCAGCACGCCACAGGTGGCCCTGACAAAAGCCCACACAACAACGGGCCAGCCCACAACGCCCGCCAGAAAGAACAGCAGGGTGTCTTTCCTGACCAGGGTGCCGTCAAAATCGAAAAAAGCGATAGATTTCATAACTCCACTGTTACACGAAAGCCGCAGGAGAGAGCAAATTTCCGCCCGGTCCTGTGCAAATCTGTTGACTTTGGCCGGGTGGGCTCTGTATCCCGGCATCTCCCATAGGCATAAAAGAAAAGCAGGCAAGGAACACTTGACCACATTCGAGGAACTGGGGCTTGGGCCCGACACACTGCGGGCCATTGGCGAGATGGGATATGCCCAGCCCACGCCCATCCAGGCCCAGGCCATACCCCAGGTGCTGCAGGGCCGCGATGTTCTGGGATGCGCCCAGACCGGCACGGGCAAGACGGCGTCCTTCACCCTGCCCATGATTGATATTCTGGCATCCGGCCGGGCGCGGGCGCGCATGCCCCGTTCCCTGATCCTGGAGCCAACACGGGAACTGGCCGCCCAGGTGGCCCAGAATTTCGAATCCTTCGGCAAGTATCACAAACTGTCCATGGTCCTGCTGGTGGGGGGGGAATCCTTCACCGATCAGGTAAAAAAGCTGGAACGTGGCGTGGATGTGCTGATCGCCACACCGGGACGCATGATCGACCTGTTCGAGCGGGGCAACATCCTGCTGAATGATATCAAAATCCTCGTGATTGACGAGGCGGACCGCATGCTGGACATGGGATTCATCCCGGATATCGAGCGGATTGTGGGCCTGCTGCCCCGCATGCGCCAGACCCTGTTCTTCTCGGCTACCATGGCTCCGGAAATCCGCCGCCTGACTGATGCTTTCCTGCAGAACCCGAAGGAAATCACGGTGGCCCCGCCGGCGTCTACCACAGCCTCGGTAACCCAGGGACTGGCCATTGTTGACGTTATGGACAAGCGCGAGGCCCTGCGCCATCTGCTGCGTACGGAAAGCGTGAAGAACGCCTTTGTGTTCTGCAACCGCAAGCGCGATGTGGCTGTTGTTTACCGCTCCCTGCGCCGGCATGGATTCAAGGCCGGGGAGCTGCACGGCGACATGCCCCAGCACCGGCGGAACGAGACACTGGACGCCTTCCGTAAAGGCGAAATTGACATCATGGTCTGCAGCGATGTGGCGGCCCGGGGCATTGACATTGCCGATGTCAGCCATGTGTTCAACTTCGATGTGCCCATCCATGCCGAGGACTATGTGCATCGTATCGGCCGTACAGGCCGGGCGGGGAAGGAAGGGCGGGCCCTGTCCCTGGCGACGCCGCTGGATGGCAAGCATGTGGAAGCCATCACGAAACTGATCGGCAAGGACATTCCCCGCATCCAGATCGAGGGCATGTCCCTGCCGGATTTTGTATCGGAAGAAGACGCGAGGACTATGGCCCGTGGCGGACGTCGGCCTGTGCGCAGGCCCGTCCCGGTGCGAAAAGACGACCAGCCGGTGGCGGGACAGCCGGAAGCTGGCGCGCCTCCTGCCCGGAGGCCTTCACGTCACAGGCTCCCCCGCGACAGCAGGCCTGTGCGGCCTTCCGGTGAACAGCCTGACCATCGCCAGCATCGCCGTCGGGGACGGGACGAAGATGATGCAGGTACAGCACCCGTAACCGGCTTCGGCGAGCAGGTTCCCGCCTTTCTCCTGCGGACCTTTAAAAGTCTTGCTCCCGCTGTGCCACGACCAGAGCCGGAACAGCCGGTGGATACTGACAACCCTGCTTCCGGAAACCGGAACGGCACACTCCAGGATCATGGCCACTGATCCTTTGCCGTACTACCGCGCCCATGTGTTCTGCTGCACCAATGTGCGGCCGGAGGGGCATCCGCGCGGATCGTGTGGCAGTGCGGGCAGCGAGGCGCTGCGCAACTATGTAAAGGCACGGGCGAAGGAACTGGGACTGGAGGGCGTGCGGGTCAATTCCTGCGGCTGCCTGGACCGGTGCGAGCTGGGACCCGTGATGGTCATCTATCCGGAAGGGGTCTGGTATAAATACACCACGCGCGAGGATGTGGACGAGATCCTGACATCCCGCCTGGTGCAGGGCCAGCGGGTGGAGCGGCTGATGCTGCGGCCGGAAGACAGTTCTGCGAAATCCCCGAAGTCATGAGTGAAGACACCATTTTCGCGCTGGCCAGCGGGCAGGGACGGGCCGGAGTGGCCGTATTCCGCCTGTCCGGGCCGCATGCAGTCGCGGCTGCGGAACACCTGTCCGGAAAGGCATTGCCACCAGCCCGTACGGCAGCCCTGCGTACCCTCCGTGATCCTGCCGGCGGTGAGGTTCTGGATCACGCTCTGGTGATTTTTTTCCCCGGTCCCAACAGCTTTACGGGCGAGGATGTGGTGGAATTCCACACCCACGGGGGCCGGGCTGTGACCACAGCCGTGGTGGAAGTTCTGTCGCGCCTGCCGGGCCTGCGCCTGGCGGAGCCGGGGGAATTCAGCCGCCGGGCTTTTGAAAACGGAAAGATGGACCTGACGGCGGTGGAGGGAATCGCCGATCTGGTGGATGCGGAAACAGCCGCCCAGCGACGCCAGGCCTTGCGCCAGATGGAGGGAGAGCTGGGCCGCCTGTACGGCCAGTGGCGCGAAAAACTTCTCCGGGCGCTGGCCTGGTGTGAGGCGTATCTGGACTTTCCGGACGAGGGTCTGCCGCCCGAAGTGGCCGAAAAAGTCTGGGCCAGCGTGGCGGATGTGCGCCAGGCGATCCAGACCCATCTGGATGATGATCACCGGGGCGAGCGGCTGCGGGATGGTTTTTCTGTGGCCATTGTGGGTGCTCCCAACGCAGGAAAGTCCAGTTTGCTGAATGCACTGGCAAGGCGGGAGGCCGCCATCGTCTCGGCCCAGGCCGGAACCACCCGGGACGTGATCGAGGTTCATCTGGATCTGGGCGGTTTTCCCGTCATAATGGCGGATACAGCGGGCCTGCGGGAGTCAGGCGACACCATCGAGGGCGAGGGCATTCGCCGCGCGCTGGCCCGCGCCGGACAGGCAGACCTGAAACTGGCGGTGTTTGACGTCGCGATGCCTCTGGATGAAGCGACACTGGCTCTGGTGGATGGCAATACTCTACCTGTCCTGAACAAGACGGATGCGGTCCAGAATCAACTACCACGGACTGTGTCCGGCCAGCCGGCTTTTCCCGTGTCCGTGCAGACGGGGGAGGGGATGGCGACCTTGCTGAAGATCCTGGAAAAGGCTGTGGCTGCACGCCTGGAAGGGCAGGGAGGGCCACCCCTGACGCGGACCCGGCACCGGGCGGCGCTGGAGGATTGTGTGGCAGCGCTGGCGCGGGCGGGGGAGGCAAGGCTGCCCGAACTGGCGGCCGAGGATCTGCGCCTGGCCGTGCGCCACATCGGCCGCATCACTGGCCACGCGGATGTGGAAGAGGTTCTGGACATCATCTTCCGCGATTTCTGCATCGGGAAGTAAGAACCTTACCTCACCCTCAGGGTGAGAGGTGAAGACTTTGCACTCTCTCCAGTGAAAACTGGCTTCCTGGCTGCAGGCCGCTCTTGCCTGCCGGGTTATACAGGTCCAGGAACAGAAGAGAGGCCGGATCCGGCGAGGTGTTTGAACAATGCCTCTGGTGTTCCTTCCAGAACAGGGTTCAGGAAAAGCTGTCGGGCGACGCCCTGCAGTCTGGAGGTACCCATGCCTGACAGGGATGTTCTGCAGTTTTCCATGAAATCCCTGCAGGCCTGGATGACAGTTACCGCATGGTCAATCTTCTGTCCGTGTGCTGCAGTTACCTGGTGCAGCCATGAAGTGCCCAGAGAGACCAGAACATCCCAGGCATGACGGCGGCTGATATCTTGCAGAAGGCGGACGGATACGGCTGTATCCCGGGCTGTTCTTTCATTGATTTCTGTCCACACTTCAGGGATCAGCGAGGCCGTCCGGCGCCCTGTATCAACGCCGGGGTCAGCCATGAAATGCTGTACCAGGGCCTCTCGCCATGACGGAATATGGGGACATGTCACGGCAAAGAGGGGATCGTGCCCGGACGGATCTTCCCACGGTTCGCGCTCTGTCTGGTGCTCCAGAAAGCCGTTCTTCAGCCACTGGTCTGTCTGTACACCGGAGAGAATCCTGTTTCTGGCTTTCGGATCCATGTCCAGAAGCGCAAAGGGCAGGGCTCCCAGCCGGAAACAGTCAGCCGGTGTCAGCTTCTGCGCAACGGGTAGATGCAATCCCTTTCTGATCAGGGATTCCATATCCCCTTCAGCCTGTGCATTGCCGAAGATGACCTCCCGGAAATATCGGGCAACGTCTGCTTTTTTGTCGCTGCTGAAACATGCGGCCAGTTCAGGATATTTTTCGAAACGCAGGACCAGAAGTCCGTAATTCCCGGAATTGTTCTGGCTGGAAATCTGTTCTGCGAAAGTCCTGCAAAAAGCCGGAGCCAGGATTTTGTCCGGGCGGATGGCCAGCCAGAAATCTTCCAGAGTTCTGTGTTTCCTGCTGATTTCAGCAGGTCCTTGATAGGAATGGTCAGGCCGGATCAGGCCCCAGACAATCCCACGGACCTGCTCTTCTGATATTTCCAGCACCAGGGACGGAACCTGAATTCGTGCTGTTACAACGCACAATGCAGCACCTGTGTAGTTCCAGTTGCGCATGGTATTGTTGAGGCGTTCCTGCAGGAGGGACTGTATTTCTGCAGCTTCCTGACGGGTAACGTCCTGTGCCAGGAGCTCCGGAACCCACAGGTTCGGGTTCCATGGAAAATTTCCAGCGCAAAAGGCTGCCCGTCCCGGCTTGTCCTTCATACCCTCAAGTGCAGACCTGACAAGGGCGCGGCTGATCTGCTCATGAACCATGTGGGAATATGACTGCATTGGACGGATCCCTGGATCTGTTGCTCCAGCGGGATTTTACAGTATCCCTCTGCAAGTAATTGCTTTTACTTTACGGACACGCCGCAAAGCCATCCCGGACAGCGGGGCCGCCCAAGGCCTGTGCGATGGTGCGCACGTTGTGGTCGATCATGCCGGCGTATGTGCCCTCGCATGTTCCCGGTGCGCCCAGAGCGTCCGAGTACAGCGTGCCGCCGATGCGCACGTTATGGCCCCGGGCCCGGGCGCCTTCCACCAGGGCACGGACAGTGCGGTCGGACACGCTGGTTTCCACAAAGACCGCCGGGATTTTCTTTTCCACCAGAAGGGTGACCAGATCCTCGATCTGCTTCAGGCCGGCTTCAGAATCCGTGCTGATGCCCTGGATGCCCCGTACTTCCAGTCCGTAGGCGCGGCCCAGATAGCCAAAAGCGTCATGGGCCGTGACCAGAATGCGGGCCTGTGTCGGGATGGTGGCCAAAGTCTTGCGTGCATGGCTGTCCAGGTCCGACAGCTTTTTCCAGTATGCGGCGGCTCCGGCGGCCAGTTCCCTGTCCATGTCTGGCAAAATGGTTTCCACTGACTGCTGCACAAAGGGAATGGCAGAAGCCCACAGGCTTGCATCCATCCAGATATGGGGGTCGTGGTGGCCCGCAAATTCCGGCGGCGAGGTCAGACGGCTTTTGTCAATGCCGTCCCCCAGACAGAATACCTTCCGGCCGCTGTCGGCCATGCGCTGGAGCGCGTCGGTCATCTTGCCTTCCAGCAGCAGGCCGTTGCAGAACACCGCGTCGGCTTTCAGCATTTTCGCAGTGTCCGACCGGGTGAGCCGGTACAGGTGCGGATCCACTCCTTCGCCCATCAGGTGCTCGACAGTCACGTGGTCACCGGCGATGGCCCGGACCATGTCGGCGACCTGGGCTGTGGTGGTGACAATGTAGGGCCGGTCAGCCGCCCGGACGGGCAGGACCAGAAGAAAAACTGCTGCAAGGCAGATCAGAAAACGGATCATCAGACTTCCTCGAAGTCGGCCTGGGTCAGAAACTTTTTCAGGCGCTCGTTGTCGGGGCGGGTGAGCAGGGCGGCATCGCCCCGTGCCTCTACCTTGCCATCGCACATGAAAATTACCTGGTCTGCTGCGTGGCGGGCAAAGGCGATATGGTGGGTAATCAGAAAAATACCGATACTGCGTTCCTTCAGATGGGCCAGTTTCGACAGGATCCGGGCGGTCTGTTCCACGTCCAGGGCAGACGTAATTTCATCCAGGAGGATATAGCGGGGGTTGAGGATCAGTGCGCGGGCCAGTGCCACCCGCTGCCGCTGTCCCACCGAGGCCTGGTTGGGATAGCTGTTGATGAAATGATCCATCTCGAACAGGGCGATCAGGTCCTGCAGGTCCTTTTCCGCGTTGCTGTTGTGGTTGCGGGCCGGCAGCAGGATATTCTCGCGCAGTGTCAGGTGTGGCCACAGGAACAGGGACTGGAACACCACAGTCACGTAGGGCCACGGGGCCTGTATGACCTCGCCTTTTTTCAGGGGAAAGGAAAACTCCCGTCCCTCAATGGCTACAGTTCCCTTGTCCGGATAATCCAGCAGCGCCAGCGCGCGCAGCAAGGTCGTCTTGCCGGTGCCCGAGGGGCCGATAACACAGGTCACCTGGCCCGGGGCGATGTCAAGGTCGATCCCGCGCAGAATGCTGCGCTCGTCAAAAGATTTATGGACGTTCCGGACAGTGAGCATTACGGAGAATCTTTGTACGGGCTGGCAACACGCAGCCAGGTTTTTCCCGGCTCCGGTTCCCATTTGCGCATCAGGCGGTCCATGGTCCCGTCGTTCAGAAGATCGCGGATGATGTCGTCCAGGAAGGCCTTCAGGACCATTTCGTTGCGGTCAACGGCCAGGCTGAAGGCCTGGATTTTCACAGGCGTACTGCGGGCAACGGGTCTGATTTTCGTCTCGCTGCTTTTGTTGAACTGGTATACGCCATTGTCGTCCCACAGCAGTGCGTCGGCCTTTCTGGTGGCAAGCTGCAGCCCGAAAGACCCGGTATCGGTTCCCTGTGGGAGAAGATGCAGCGTCGCTTCCGGAAACCATGCCTGTGTCAGCGACACAAGGGCATCGCCCTCGGGGGCAGACAGCGTAACGCCTTTTTTGTTGAACTGCTCAAGGCTGTCGCCCTGGAAACGTGTGTCATCAGTGCGCACAACCGGGAAAATCGCGCTGTAGAACATGGGAGTGCTCCAGGCCACGGCGCGGGATGCCGGAATATCGGGCCACATGGGCGCACAGGTAACATCGAACCGTCCTGCCTTCAGGGCCTCGGTCCAGCCTGACCAGGAATGCTCCTCCATCCATTCAGTCTTCAGGCCTGCACGCTTGCCGACTTCTTCCATCATGTCGACAGTGAATCCTGACAGCCTGTCGGTATTCGGGTCGCGGTAGATGAAGGGTGGAAAGACGTAATAACCGCAACGCAGCATTCCGGTGCGGATGATGCGATCGAAGACGGGTTCTTTCTGGTCCGCTGCGAAGGCGGGCATGGTGAAAAGCAGTGCGAGAGCGAAAAACACAGATCTCAAGACTTCCTCCGTCTGTCTGGACGTTTTCCGGACTCACCGGAAAATATCACGGTTTCTGTTCCGCAACCAGTCACACCGGGCTTCCTGCATATGGGGCAAGAATCTGTCAGCCTTTTCCCGGAAAACCCGCCCTGAGCCAGTCAGGCAGGTCACGGATGCTGGACAGGACCGGGAACTCCATCTCCGGATTGTCCACACGCTCGTGGACCCAGTCTGTGATATAGGGGATATGGACAGCACGACCACCGGCCTTCAGGACCGGCAGGATGTCCGAGCGCACGGAATTGCCTACCATCATAAAACCGGGGCCATCGACACTGTGCCGCTGCATGATCTTCTGATAGGTCGCCATGTCTTTTTCCGAGACAATCTCGATGCGGGGAAACATATCGGCCAGCCCCGAACGGGCGATCTTGCCTTCCTGGTCGAACAGATCGCCCTTGGTGATAATCATCAGCGGATAATCGCCCGCAATTCTTTCCAGGGTCTCACGGACCCCGTCCAGAAGTTCCACAGGATGGTCCAGCATGGCCTTGCCATAGTCCAGCAGCGTCCGGATATCTGCGGATGAAATCCGGCCTTCCGTGGCCTCGACCGCGGTTTCGATCATGGACAGGGTAAAGCCCTTGATGCCATAGCCGAACCGCTTCAGGTTCCGGATTTCCATATCCTCAAGGCGTTTCCCCAGTCCTTCGATGCTGTCCATGTAGGGGACCAGCAGGTCGCAGAACTGTTTCTGCGTCAGGGAAAACACGGGATGATTGTGCCACAGGGTATCGTCGGCATCAAAAGCCAGTGTTTTTATCATTTATTACGGTCCCTTGTTTTGTCCCCCCGGCCCGAAGGCCGGGATGACAGAATATGAGGCGTCACCTGGTTTGGCCATAAAAAACCCCATCCCGGAGACCGGGATGGGGCATGATTTACTGTATACAGGAACCTACTTCGTAATTTTGGCGACCACTCCGGCTCCTACGGTGCGGCCACCTTCGCGGATGGCGAAACGGAGGCCTTCGTCCATGGCGATGGGGGCGATGAGTTCGACGTCGACGGAGACGTTGTCACCGGGCATGACCATTTCGGTCCCTGCGGGCAGGTGGACCACGCCGGTCACGTCGGTGGTGCGGAAGTAGAACTGCGGCCGGTAGTTGGTAAAGAACGGGGTATGCCGTCCGCCTTCTTCCTTGGTGAGGATGTACGCCTCGGCCTTGAAGTGCGTATGCGGGGTGATCGAGCCGGGCTTTGCCAGCACCTGGCCGCGCTCCACGTCCTCGCGCTTCGTGCCGCGCAGCAGTGCGCCGATGTTGTCCCCGGCCTCTCCCTGGTCCAGAAGCTTGCGGAACATTTCCACGCCGGTCATGATCGTCTTCTGCGTCGGACGCAGGCCCACGATCTCCACTTCCTCGCCCACCTTGATGATGCCGCGTTCCACACGGCCTGTGACCACGGTGCCACGGCCGGAGATGGAGAACACGTCCTCGATCGGCATCAGGAACGGCTTGTCCTTCGGACGTTCGGGCTGCGGAATGTTCGCGTCCACCGCGTCCATCAGCTTCAGGATCGCCTGCTCGCCCAGCTCCGGATTCCTGTCTTCCAGCGCGCACAGGGCCGAGCCGCGGATGATCGGAATCTTGTCGCCCGGGAACTGGTAGCTGGTCAGAAGCTCGCGCACTTCCATCTCCACCAGGTCCACAAGCTCGGCGTCCGCCATGTCCATCTTGTTCAGGAACACCACCAGCGCCGGAACGCCCACCTGGCGGGCCAGCAGGATGTGCTCGCGCGTCTGGGGCATCGGGCCGTCAGCCGCGGAAACCACCAGGATCGCGCCGTCCATCTGGGCCGCGCCGGTGATCATGTTCTTCACGTAGTCCGCGTGGCCGGGACAGTCCACGTGCGCGTAGTGGCGCTTGTCGGTCTCGTACTCCACGTGCGCCGTGGAGATTGTGATCCCGCGCTCCCGCTCCTCCGGCGCCTTGTCAATCTGGTCGTACGCCCTGTACTCCGCCTGGCCCTTCTTCGCCAGAACCTTCGTAATCGCCGCCGTCAGAGACGTCTTCCCGTGGTCAACGTGGCCAATCGTACCAATATTACAATGCGGCTTCGTACGCTCGAATTTTGTCTTGGTCAT